>JAJXZA010000199.1 GCA_021780285.1 Planctomycetota bacterium | reverse complement strand
CACATCTGCGGGTAACGCCTTTCACCGCCTCTGCACAAATCAGCTTCAGTCAAGCGGTTTAAGACAACGCAACCGGCTCTCGAAGGGATGACAACGTGATGGATTTTGTGGTACAGTCTGTTCCCATGGCCTTGCCTCCTTGCAAAATGACGGAACTTAGTTAACACCTTCATTTTACAGGGTGCAAGGCCTGCGCGCAAGGCCCACAATAAAAATACCTATGAAATATCCGGGTTAACCACAGATTGCGCCGATGTTCGCAGATAACACCCGGTCCGGGTAACCAAATCATCCAGCATCCTGCGTTTCCTTCGAGAACTTTGGGGCTTAGTGTCCAATCCCGTCGTCCTCGCACACATGCATTATAAGCGAGAAAGTGCAGATATTGGCCGCGCGAGGTATAATCTTGACTTGGTCATTATAAGCGAATTGTTGAAATATACTTTGTTGAATACGCGGCGGCCAAATGGGTGATGGACCATTGAAATGATATTAAATGGACGCAATGTTATGGTCTAAAAATTGGTCTGCTCTGTGTGGCGTGATGACATTCAATGTGATTTGGAACTTCGCTTAAGATAAAAGTGTTCCACGTGGAACATCAATTCCGGTGCCGTCACGGCGATACCAGCCACACCCTGGCGAGACGACCCACCGCCACCCACCCAGCTTTGTGATAAATAGATAGGGCTGATTCGTTTTCTGCATCTACTTGCAAAGTCGCTACGCGCCCCATTTTGCGAATTCGGCTGGCCAAATCTCCCACCAGTGACGCCCCGTAGCCGCGCCGTCGAAACTCCGGAAACACAAATACGCCCCCAATTTCAACCATGCCAGGCAGCACCAAATCAAACTTGGCACATGCAACGACGCAGCCGTCAACCTCTAAAACGAATACAGATCGGCTGTCAATCCAAGCATCAACATCCGCATCGAATAATATCCCTCGCTCCTCCTTGTACTGCTTTCGCCATCTATTAAGCACCACTTCATCCCCATCCTTTGCCTCTCGCACATTTGGCATTATCCCAGCGTCAACACCGCCCGGCAGCCGCATCACCACGTTGATGGACCGCCGCGCGACAACCTTACGATTAACAGCCGCCAACATCCGAGGCAGCAACCGATCTACGCCTTCGGCGTTGCCGGTAATGAAGTTAATCGCAGCTGGCACACGCGCTGCGCTTCCGCCAAGATGCTTTCCATCTGAAAGTGTATTATCGGACGTTTTCGGTCGCCCGGTTCGCTCAATATACTCTGCAAACGCGTCCGCGACCGAATCACTAAGGGCCAAAATGTCGGCCCGATGCGCCTTGGGCACATACAGCATGGCCCCGAGTGCATTGGCCGCATCAGCCCCAATGGGTGCCGGCCCGCTCTTACGAGCCGATGCGGAAGCCGACAAATCTTCCGCGCTGCCGTCAGGCTTGCGCTTTACTCCATCATCAGTCGGGTAGGCCGCCACCAGGTGCAGGTCCGCTCGCGCTAGCGGAGGCGTTTGCGCCAGTCGCTCCCAAAAATGGGCGATCATGTCCAGGGCGCCGCCGCCGCGCTGCCGCAATAGTTCCGCCGCCGCTGCCGCCTGGTCCAGGCCCAGCCGCGTCAATCGCGGTGGGGTGGTTGTATCTAATGCCGACATTTCAGCCACGCGGTATAAACCTCCAAGACCGCCCCCAAGACCGCCCATAGAAACATGAAGTATATAACATATCTCGATATATCGTATGTATTCCCCGTTTCGCCATCGCTGCCATCCCGGCCCTGCGCATATCTTAATCTTCCGGCGCAAATGTCAAAAGTCCTCCGGCCTTGCACAGAGCCAAAATCAACCCGCGGTTGGGGCGATCGGGGGCATTGCACGCTTAATGTTTACCTGCGAACAACCATCGGGCGCAAAAAGAGCGGCGTACCCCAACAGCCTGGTTGTTGCAGTACGCCGCCAAAAAAAGGGGGGATGTTTATGTAGCAGGGCGGTCCATCATCTGGTCCGCCTGAATCCATTACCGGTTGCCGCAGCTTCGCCGCCGCGTTAAAAGCAGTGCCGCTCCGCCAAGCACCAGCAGCGCCAAAGCGGTTGGCTCCGGAGCCGGTGATGCATCGGCGATAAACCCAATGCCCGCCGAAGAGCCGATGCCGGTTACCACCGGTGTCAGCAGGCCGGTGCTGAAGTTCAGCGCGTCAAGCGAATGGTTGACCTTGTCCGACGAAAACGCCTGATTAGCCGCAAAACCGTTGGTACTCGTGAGTGCGTACACCAAATTATCTTTGCTGTCGGCAAACAGCAATACGCCGTGGCTGCTGGTGGCAAAGCCGGTATCATCGGTGTTGATGGGGTTGCCGTTGGCGTCGTGCAGGTTAAGTACCGTCAATGCCTGATTGGCCTGGCCCACATTGGCAATGTCGGTAATTGAAGCGCCGCTTTCGTTGGACAGCAGCAAATCACCCGCCGGAGTAAGGTTGAGCGAATCAGGGTCAAAAATATTGCCGGCTGACTTTTGCCCCGTCACCTTGTTTGTGACCATGTCGGTGCCATGCACCACCGGCGTAAGCGTCGGCATCTCCGGGTAATTTCCACCATTGGCTGCCGACGTGGCCGACACCTGGTACAGCACCGGCAGGGGGTTGGGGTTGCTAGCCGAATAAGCCCCGTTGCCGGCATTCGAGCCTGATGCGTAAAGCTTGCCGTTCACAAACTGCAGCCCGTCAAAACCGCCCTGGTGCGGCGAAGGATTCGGATAGCCATACCGTGTCTGTTGGCCGGTGCTGGTGTTGATGACGGTCAGCGTTGAGTTGTCATCTTCGTTTTGGTCGGTATACAGCAAACCGTCCGGCCCGACGGCGATGCCTTCCACGTGTCCAGCCATGTTGAAGGCTTTTTCAAACGTGCCGTTGAGGCTGTACTCAGCGACGGTGCTCGTTACACCATTGGGGCCGTAGCCGCCATCGCCGGCCACGCCATTGCCCCAGCCGATAAATACATTGCCGCCGGCCACGGTAATGTCGTCCGGCGAACTGACCATTGGCGTCGGCTGTGTGCCGCCGATGGTGCTCTCCAACCCGGGGTTGGCAAACGGTGAAGCAAATACGCTTAGCTGATAACCCGCCGCCACCACCGGCGTGCCGGCGTGCGCTCGGGTCGCAATCGCCGCCCCCGCTACTGCCGCCGCCATACCTATGGCCATGCGGAACTTGGAACCCACTCGCCTAAACTCATCGCGTTTCATAAGAAACTCTCCTGTCAGTCGTACAACCGCATCAGCCACGCCTGCAGCCGAACTGACCACAGCCACGCATTGGCAGGCATAACAATCACCCGCAAAAGAACAAAAGTTTGGCTGCCGATTCCTCGACTTCGCATAACTCTAGGCGCCCAAGTGTTAGTGCAAGGCCAATTTTACGTGAGCGTTTTAATAACCGCCGACAGTCGCGGAGTTTATCGTACACCGCCGAGACGGCAATGCGACCGTGTATAGCCGCATCATCCGGCAATAGACCGTGACGGTTCCGGCGGGCATATCCAACTGTTATGGGGTGAAATAATCGGCTGATTACACAAGCGTTCTACACATCATGTGCCAAAACCGGCGGGTGCATACGCAAACCACCGCGACGGGTTATTGCGTGCTCGGTATGGGGAATCGGCCAATAATCCGTCGGTTATGTAACTCACAAAGTTTACCGCTGCGAAACAATAATCGCCCGCATGTGCCTCACTCTGCTACGTCTGGCTCGCCCGGTAACCGCTGCGGCTCGTTTGGCTGGCTGCCCGGATGATGCGCCTCGCCGGCCCGAGGCAACACAATGCGAAAGGTGGCTCCCTGACCAGGCTCGCTTTCGCAAAATACCTTGCCGCCGGCGCCGCTTACCACGCGGCGCACCAGCGCCAGCCCCAGCCCGCTGCCGCCCGGTTTGGTTGTAAAGAATGGTTCAAAAAGCCGAGCCTGTACATCCGCCGGTATTCCTTTGCCGCTGTCGCGTACCAGCAGCGCGGCGCTATCAGCCTCCGCTACGGTTGAAATCACAAGCGTGCCGCCGCGGGGCATAGCGTCTTGGGCGTTGGCGCACAGGTTAAGCGTTACCTGCCGCAATTCATCCGGACCGATGTTGACGCGCGGGTCCGCCTCATCAAGATGCATAACAACCCGCACATGCTGGCGCTCCAGCGCCGGCCGCAAAAACTCCAGCGCCTCGCGCACCACGCTGTTGACAGCGGTCTCCTGTGAGGCGCTGATAACCTGCGTGCGCGTTAAAAAATCGCTGAGCATGAGGTCCAAACGGCGAATTTCGCGCTCGCAAGAGCGCGTCAACTCCACCTGCCGGTCATATTCCGCCGATTTTGACTCAATAAGCCCGCGCAAAAAGTGCAGGTTAAAACCCAGAGCGGTCAGCGGCGATCGCACCTCATGCGCCAGTACTGATGCCAGCATGCCCCGCTCCGAAAGCAGACTGGTGCGGGCTCGCATGGTTTGAGTGTACTGCAGCCTCGCATGCTCAAATCGCCGCGCGATCAGCAAAATCACCACCACAATAAGAACCACGCCAATGGTTATTACCGCCACCGTAGCAATAATCACGCGCCGCTCGGCCGGCCAAAACTCCTGCAGCAGCACACTGCGATTAAAACCAACGCTCAAATATCCCTGCTCATTGCTCGACCACGCAATCGGCACCGTCACTTCGTCCACCGGCTGACGCGATCCCAGCCAGGGCGTACTTGTGAGGCTGCGAATGCGCCGTTTCTGGCCCGCTGCCAGTGCCGGCCATACCGTTGCATCAAGGCTATGATCCACCAAACTGCTGTTGAGCTTTACCGGGCCCTTGCCATTTCGCGCAGCGAGCAGCACAATCGAGCCGCTTGGCTTCCACAGCAGCAGATAAGAAATCGGCGAGAAGCGCATCGCCTGACGCCTTGCCAGCGGCATGGCGCGCTGTGCCC
Source organism: Planctomycetota bacterium (assembly GCA_021780285.1). Taxonomy (GTDB): domain Bacteria; phylum Planctomycetota; class Phycisphaerae; order WQYP01; family WQYP01; genus JABEVB01. The sequence goes on along the minus strand of JAJXZA010000199.1, from coordinate 5,673 downwards.
AGGTAAGATAGCTGCCGAAAGAATCTTTTTGCGGCGGCCCGTAGCCGGCAAAATCATCCGCTATGATGCGCGTCATCAAAGTAAGCCGCGCAATTTGGTCATGTGCTGATACGCGCCGTGCCAACCACCACGAGCCGCAGGCGGCCAGGCCAATCCAAAGCACAACCGCCAGCATTACCCAGCGCCATGGGCGAACCAAAGGTTGTTGGCCGACATCCATAAAACAAAAGAATACGCGATACGGCGGGTAAAGTCTTGCGGCAGGGCGGTGGAATTTGCAGCGCCCCGCCCAGGCATATTTAGCCCACGGCTTGCCGTGGGTAAATGAAAATCACGAGTGGATTGGCGGGCAGCGTCAAACTCCGCCCACAACGTAAACAATCGGGTGCGGTGCAAATGGCAAAAAAAATAGCCTGCCGACAACACATCGGCAGGCTGGTGCGATAAATAATCTCGTTAAAAGCTGCCGCAGGAACCGTTGTTCCCGCGGCAGCTTATGAAGCAAAGGACTCAGGCTCGCTTGCGACGGCCAAACAGCAGGCCTAAACCGCCCACTGCAAGCATGCCCATTGTGGCCGGCTCGGGGGTGGGGACGCCATTTGGGAAGAATGTGGTACTTGTGCTCGACGGCCCGGTGCCGTAGAGAATGGTCACATCTTGCACCGTGTCGAGTCCCGATAACCCCGGTACATTCAGTGTAAACGTAACGCCCGAAAGCAGTTGGGGGTTATGCTGATAAGCGCTGTTGAGGCCCCCGGCGCTGCCGTAGTTGTTCGGGCTAGGTGGCGGAGCAATAACCAAATCATTGGGCTTGCTCGTGGCAACCTCCAAGGTTAACTGCCCCGTGTCGCTGCCCAAGAGCGACCGCCATTCCTTAGACAGGTCCGACGGCTGCGAAATGGTTTTATTAGGTGCGGTGGCTGTGTTGATCAGCCAGTTGGTATTCTTGCCTCCTGGTTGTTCCAAGCTCACTTCCGTTCCCGATACGCCATAAGTGGGGGCCGTATTTATCGTAATCGGATTTCCGTTGTTATCCACCACGGTGAACTCAACGCCATAGATTTCCTGCGCGTCAGAGCCGGTGCTCGGGGTGGTGTTGGTCAGCGTTACGCCGATTCCATTGGTGCCGACGGTAAATGTCGCGAAGGCGTTCATACCACTTCCATTTGGGTTTTGAGCACCATAGGTCACTATGTTGGCGTTCACCGCCGATGCGCCCATTGCCACCGCCGCCGCCAAAGCGCTGGCTACCAACGCCCGCTTGATTCCTAATTGCTTACTGAACATGACTCCATACTCCTTTTCTTAAAAAAACACCTAAAAAACATGCACGGCACACGCGGCCGCATCATGCAATTATCACAATCACACATGTATACTCATACAATTACTGCCAGCCAAGTTTCAATGCATTGCATCGCAGGCTAATCCAGCAGGCCATAAGCCGTGCGCACATTCCTACCCACAGGCTGCAGAAGTACTATTTCCTGCAGCCCGGCGGCGGCAACCGCACAACAGTCAATACCCAACTACTTGGCGCTCGTTTCACTGAGGCATGAGAGAATTGAATAACAAATCGTTCAATCGCTCCAAACCGCAGCCTCATCCTTTTGGCTGCAGGCCTCTCCATTCTTCGCTCAACCCGCCGACTTTTTCGCCGCACAGGCTGCTCTTTTGCGCAAACCCCTGTTATTCTCCTTTTGTGGCGAGCGGGCTGTCTTCATACCAGCCGTCCAGCTCGCCTATCTCTCCTTATTTATCCATACGTTATAGGCCCGTGCCTCCACGAACCGCACATAACCCCTTTTTACAGCGGCCACGGCGTGCCTGCTGCAAACTTTACATTCAATACTAGGCGCGAGAATTGCAAAGTCAATACTTTTGTTAAAGAAAAATCTTGTCTTTGCCGCATGTCCGGCCTATTATTAACGCTTTTAACTTTGACTTATTTATGAATATTATTCGTGCTTTGGGATAAAAAAATGGCCTGCCAGCAACAAGCTGACAGGCCGGTGCGATGTTGATGGATCGTTTTCCCCGCCGCCCTGCGGAAGGGCGGGGGAATTTTATAACCTCTTCGCCTTGCGACGGCCCAGCAGCAGGCCCACCCCGCCAACCGCCAGCATGCCCAGGGTCGCAGGCTCCGGAGCAGAGGAACTCGTAAAGGTCATCGGTACGCTGGTGGTGAAATTACTTGTGCCATAACCTACCACAATATTGTTGCCCGCCACCTCGCTGCCGGGGGTTATGCCCGGCAAATTGATCGTAAAGCTGGCACCGCTGGTTACAAATGGGTTGTGCCCATGGTTACCATCAATGCTGCCAACGCCGCTGTACTCACCGTTGGCATTCGCTGGACCAATCACCAGGTCCTTTGAGCCTGCAGCCGAAAGCGTATAGATGCCGCTGTTGGCATTAAATGTCCACGGACTGGTAAGCTGCGAGTTGGCCAACTCGGCCGAATCGGTAAACGAACCATTGTTCGCAACCGTTCGCTCCTCGCCAACCATAGCCGCATTATCCAGTGTGGCCGGCGCGGTAACGCCAGCCAGTGAAAAACCGACCGATCGAATCAGTTCGCCCGCCGAATATGTACTGGGCGTGGTATTGTCTATTGTGATGGTTAAGTCTTTGGCAGCCAAACTAAAATTGAATGTGATGGTGGCATCCAGCGGGTTGCTCGCGTCGCCCGCATTAAAGTTCGACAACTCAAATGTCTGCATCATATCGGCGTTGGCCACGGCGGCACCCAGCGTAGATGCCCCAACTCCGACGGCCGCAATAAGCAGTGCCAACTTGCGTGAATAAACTCCGGTCAACATGAATACCCTCTCTCTTAAACTCCAGGCGGATGATTGCCTTTATAGTCCCGCGTTGCCTGTTTGATGCGGGAGGCGTCAATATTAATTGCTTCACCGGCGCACGCCGGGCATTGCAACAATCGTTAAACTGCCACTGCCACTGCCGCCGTCGGCGACGAAAGTCGCAGCCCCAGGGACGCCGGCAGGCGCCGCAGCAGCAGTTTGCCGGAAATGGCCTGACTGCTGACATCGGGCACCGCCAATTGGTTCGGCCCGCCCGCATCGCCCATGGGCACCGTGGCCCGCACCACCAGCATGCTGCAATCATCTGAAATGCAGCAAACCTGCATTAAAAACCGCGGCCCCGCCGCACCTCGGTCTGCCGCTTCCGCGGCAATGGCTGAAATCACATACGAGCACACATATACCGGCTCACGCAGCCAATCGCCGCTGTCCGAACCTCCCAGGGTTTCATGCCCCATGAACATATCGTCGCGGCTCCATTGCAACCGCAGATTCGGATGCGACAAAATACTGTTGCCGACCTGCCGCGGGTTGGCCAGGCGCAGTTGGCCTTCCACCCGTCCCGCATGCGACATATCAAGCGTTGATTCCAACTCGCCCACCGGAGCAAACTCGCAAGGCTCCTCCGGGCCATGGCCGGAGAGAACCGTGTGCACCTGCCCATCGCGTATGGCAAACCGCGAGGCGGCAAACACTCCAGCCAACTCGCCGGCATGCCGCGGGCAATCAAGGTAATAGCTCCAGTGATGTTCCTGCGTAAAGCAGCCCGGCTCGGTCAAGCCCGCCGCCAATGTGCACAGCACGCCCACGGCTTCACCTACCATTCGATGAATCAACGGTTCTGACATGATGCTCTCTCTCCTCTTACAGTCATCCAGGCGGACCACTCCAGCCGCCTTGGAAAAACCATTACTAAAAACAGCCCGGCGACGATACGCCGCAACCGAATTGAACGCTCCCGGCGCCGAGCGGAGGGGGCCGTGGGGCAGTACCCCTCCGACGCGACGCCGAACGAAGGCGGCTCTTAACCCAACCCCGCATCAACGAGGTTAAACATCAGCTAAAGGCCGCAAGCAAGCTCTATATAAGTTATTCCGGCATGAAATTGCCCACCGGAATTTTCTTTAAGGTTCGATGTTGACCTGTCATAAGCCTGCCCGCACTTTGGCGGAGCTTAAGGGTTGCCTGACGAACCTCGCAAGCAGCATCAAACCCTGAAAGATGCTCAAGCAACCAAAGATGTTTTCGGTTAAGCCTTGCCGGGAACTGCAATAATTTAATCAAGGTGCGGCTGCGTCCTGAAATAGCGGCTTATTTGCCGCCGCACATTCAGTCGCATTTCATACTGCTAAGAGTTGGCCGGTGTAGTCGGTTCGGCGGGGGGTGGGGGTGCGCCATTGGTCGCGTCGGCGGGCTTGGCTGTGCCATTGGTGCGGTCGCGCTGAATGGCCTGATAAACTTCTTTGCGATGTACTGGCACGGTGTTGGGCGCATTGATGCCCAGACGCACCTTATCGCCGCGGATATCCACAATGGTGATCTCGATGTTATCGCCGATCATAATGCTCTGATCACGTTGCCGCGAGAGTACAAGCATGGGCCTGCTCCTTGCCTAAAAAACTCATTCCGTTGCGCTTTATAAGGCTCTTGGCCAAATGTCCATTTCTTGTACAGCGCCGCTCCGCCGGCAAGCGGGCGATAAACCGCACCTGACTCCTCTAAACCTCAATATCTACATTATAACCAATCAACATACGAAAACCTAATCAGCCGGCTTACGCCATAAACGCCAACGACGCCTGCCACCGCGACCGCGACCTCGACCGCAGATTCGCCGGCTCCCGCAGAGCGGGGGGCTGCCATTGCGGGCTTGCGGCGGCCTGTACCTGTGTGGCCAGACCGGTTTTGGGGTTCAAAATCAGCGGGCACGAAAAATTAACCCGCATGCCTGTGGGGCTTGGCTCGACCAGCAGCATGATGCGGGCATCCGCAAGGGCTGATAATCCGATGGATTGCAACGCCGCCGCATCCGGCTCAATGCAAAAGCCCGGAATACACCCTCCTGCGTCAATAAGCTGAAAGGCCACATCAGGTTGCCGGGCACTTTTGATCCAGATTGCCGAACTCGCCGACGAATCCTCCAAAAGCTCGTACTCTACAGAACTGGCAAGCGGAGCTATCGCCCGCAACAGCCTGAACCGGCAACTGATGTCTTCGACCACACTTGTTGGATAGCTGACCATACTGCTTGTGTCCTTTTCTTATGGCGGGGGCCTTGGCCATTCATGGCCGCCCCCGGCCAAACACGAACCCCCGCGACTGCCCATCGTGAGGCGCTGCGAGCGGCAGCCTGGTGCGGGTCGTGTTTCGCCAGAGTCTTTTTCGACAGTTATAGGCTGCTTGTCCAATAAAAATGGCAGATTAGGTCTTTGGGCGGGGCATGGCCGGCAAAATCATCGGAGCTTTTTTGTTTTATTTCCGGAATAACTCAATATTTTGGTAACCGTTCACGGGCCAAAGTGGCGAAATTAGGCAATAAATGAGGGTTCCTGACCGTATGCGACCGATTTGGGCGCATTTTTTACTCGGATGGCCGGCAACATCCGATTATTTACCTTTATTTCTATGGTTTTTACCCCGTGAACGGTTACATATTTTGAAGCACATACAGTGCCGCTTCATAATAAGCTCACGCATCCTGAACTCCTCAAAAACACTCTTGAGGAGCGCCAATCTATATCATGGATCACTACTGTCCGGTCATAAGTCAACTAAATACCATGAGTTACGATCATGCGGTGTTTGATGTTGCATGCCCTGAGTTGAAAAAAGCTGATTTATTGGGGTT
>JAJXZA010000355.1 GCA_021780285.1 Planctomycetota bacterium | reverse complement strand
ATGCCGATGTACGTTGGTAAGCATCCTTTGCGTCCATAATCGTGCCTCCTTGCAGTGTTTGTTTTTGTTTCTACTCACTGCATCGGAGGCTTTACGCGCTTTACTTGAAATTACCGAAACTCCAAGTCTTCACGGTTGAGTTTCTTCCACTAAACAGCTTCATTGCATGCCTTATCAACAAACGTCGCGCCGGGCCGGTTGAGGATGCCGCCATAGTGTTTTACAATATGGGGCTATATTAATGTGGCGCGAGCAACGGTATACCACCGCTGCCGCAACGCTTGGCGGATAACCTCACGAGATTGCTACATGCAGCATCATCAAAAGCCACCGGCCCGCAGCGGCCAACAAACGCCGCGGCGAGTGGCCGTGCTTGGCAGCACCGGCTCCATCGGATGCAACACGGTGGAGGTTTTGGAGCACCTTGGCAGCGGCTACGAAATAACCGGGCTTGCCGCAGCGCAAAGCTGGGAAAAGCTCTCGCAGCAGGCACGGAGAACACATCCTAAAGTGGTTGCTTTGAGCCATCCAACCCAAGACGCCCTCGCACATCTGCGCGGCTCTCTGGCGGCACACAAGTCTATCGCGGTCGAAGAAGGAGCCGCCGCGCTTGATCACATGGTGCAGCGCGACGACGTGGATATTGTGGTGGCCGCGGTCGTAGGCGCTGCCGGACTTTCGCCGGTGCTGCGGGCCGCCAAGGCCGGTAAATGGATCGCCCTAGCCAATAAAGAAGCTTTGGTGGTAGCGGGTTGCCTGGTAATGCCGCTGGCCCAAAAACACGGGGCGCAAATTCTGCCGATAGACAGCGAGCACTCCGCGATCTTTCAATCTTTACGCAGCGGCCAAGCCAGCGAAATTCGGCGAATCATTCTAACCGCCAGCGGTGGGCCGTTTCGGACCTGGTCGGCGGAAAAAGCGGCCAACGCAACCATTGCCGAGGCACTTAATCATCCCAACTGGAACATGGGGCCTAAAATAACGATAGATTCCGCCACGCTTATGAATAAAGCCCTTGAAATTATTGAGGCTCACTGGCTTTTTGGCCTGCCGGCAGACCGCATCGAGGTGCTGATTCATCCCCAGTCCATCATTCATAGCATGATAGAATTTGTGGATGGCAGCATTATTGCCCAACTCGGCACCCCCGATATGCGTACAGCCATACAGTACGCCATAACCCATCCCGCCCGTGTGGCCGGCTGCAGCACCCGGCTGGATTGGTCGAAAATAAAGGAAATGACGTTTGAAGAACCGAAAGGTCGCTTTCCCGCTCTGGAGCTTGGCTTTGAGGTGATTCGCCGCGGTGGAACCTCCGGCGCAGTGGTCAACGCCGCCAACGAAAAAGCCAACGAACTTTTTCGCGCAGGAACAATAACTTTTGGCCAAATTGTGGCAACCACTCAAAAAGTCTTACATCGCCATCTAACCGATGGCTTCATCGCCCAGCCCACGTTAACCAACCTGCTTGCCGCTGACCAATGGGCCAGGCATGCGGTTTTGGAGACTATCCAATGAAATTTACTTTATCTTTTACTTCGCCCGCCCGTTCGGCAACCCGGCGGCGCTCTCTGCTGGCAACCTGGTTCGGCACATCGCGAGCCGTTTTGTATTGCAGCGTCATCCCACTGTTGGCGGCTACGACGTTATCCGGCGCTCTCGACAGCGCCCGCCGCTGGGTGCTGCTGACGGTTGGTTTTGGTGCGGTTATTTTTTTTCACGAACTGGGCCATTTTTTAACCGCCAAGCGCTTTGGCGTGCGCTGCGATGTTTTTTCGGTGGGTATTGGACCACGGCTTTGCGGCTGGCGTAAGGGCGTGGGCTTTACGTTTGGCCCCGCCGAAATTGGCCCACCGCAGCCGCCTGAATTGCCATCAACCGAGGAAGCCAGCCTCACTGTCGAAGGCAAATCCATTGCCGTTGAGCCTACCGCTTCCTCTAAATCTGCTAATGGAACCGCTGCGCAAGAGCCGATCGGCGAAACCGATTATCGCATCGCCTGGCTCCCTTTTGGCGGTTACGTGCGCATGCTGGGCCAAGATGACATGGACCCCACCAAAGTAAGCGACGATCCCAAAAGCTTTACCAACAAACCCATCTGGCAGCGCATGATCATCATCTCTGCCGGCGTCATCATGAACCTGATTTTAGCCCTGATTATTTTTGCCATTATTTTTCGCGTGGGCGTGGCGTTTCCGCCCGCGGTCGTTGGCTCGGTTGCATGGAACTCGCCTGCCCAAAAAGCGGGGGTACAGGTGGGCGATCGCATCATAAGCATCAACGGCAACAAGCCCCGCGGCTTCCTGGAGTTTACCGACCTGGGCATGGCAGCAGCGCTGGATAAACCTGGCCAACCCGTGACATTGCAATATGAGCGCGGCAACTCGCGGCAAGTTTACACCACACATTTAATTCCGGTAAAAAGCATGAACACCGGATTTTTGGCATTTGGCATCGGTCAGATGCTCACCACTAAAATCGCCCGGCTTTCCAAGACAGATATGCAATATGTGCTGGCGTTCAACCCGACGCTTAAGGGTATCGCCTCCCATGACATTATCACCGCCGTCAATGGCAAGCCTGTCACCAGCTACGTGCAAATTTACCAGGCTCTGCAAACCTGCGATGGCCGCCCCTTGGCCATTACTCTTAAAAATGCCAATCCCAAAATCGGCACGCGAACCATTCAAGTGACGCCGCAACTGACCCTGCGCGACTGGGTCGTGGGCGATCCTGCTTTGCTGGGGATGTATCCGCGGGCCCTGATTTCTGCGGTGCTGCCTGACTCGGCAGCCTCGGCCGCAGGCTTTAAAGCCGGCGATGTCATCTTGCGAGCCGGCGTGCAGAGCCACCCCGACGTTGCGCAGGTTATCCGCAGCACACGCAGCAACCCCGGTCAAAAGCTTACGTTTGAAGTTTTGCGGCAAGGCAAGGTGCTGACCCTGCAGCCAACAATTGCCAGCACCGGCGGAAAAGGCCAACTCGGCGTGGCAATTACTCCCGACTTTGCCAGCCCCGTTATAGCATCGGTCAATAGACGCGATGCCAATCTGGGCATCTTGCCAGGACAAACCATTGCCGCCATCGAGCCGGTTGATGTGCCATCCGCCGCAACGGCTGCGCCAGCCAGCGCGTGGCAGGTGCACAATTGGTATGATGTACTGCGCATCGGCAAACTTCTTGCCGGTAAGCCGGCCGTCATGCTGCTTCGAGGCTCCGATGGGCAAATCTCCAAAGTGAACATGCCGATGGTTCATGCCGCCGCGTTGGATGAATACGAATACAAGCTTGGTTTGCCCTGTATGCCGCTTTTGGAACTACAAAAAACTCATTCCATCGGCACCGCCATGCTGATGGGCCTGGACCATACCACACGCTGGATTGACCGCACATACCAGACGCTCTTTGGCCTTAGCCGCGGCAGCATTCCTACCAATCAGTTGCACAGCATTGTGGGCATAGCCAAGGTTGGTTACGACATCGAGTCGCGCGGTTTTGCCTATCTGCTGTTCTTTTTGGGACTTATTTCGGTGAATTTGGCGGTGATTAATTTTCTACCGCTGCCCATAGTGGATGGCGGATTGTTTGTACTATTGATACTCGAAAAGCTGCGCGGCAAGCCACTGCCGCTGAAGGTTCAGGCGGGCATTCAACTGGCGGGCATTATCCTGCTGGCATCGGTGTTTTTATACATCACGGTATTCAACGATATACCAATGTTGTTTCATCATTAGCAACTCGCGTAAACGACCTGCCGCAGACTGAAGGCGCTTAGCGCAGCTTCCAACCTTTTGGCAACCATTGCGGCATTGTGCTGGCGGCAGCCCTCAAATGGCGTTCAAGGCAATCTCGGATAGAATGACTTTTGATGATGCGACCCGTGCCGCCAACCCGGCCCACAAACGCCATCCGGCGCGGTCGGCGTAACGGCCATAGCCTGGATGCCTTGACATGAGCCATAAGCATGTGATTGCCCGTACGAGCTTTTTAGCCAGCACCGGGCTTATGCTGGCAAAATTAAGCGTGGGCGTATTTACGGGCAGTCTGGCGCTTATATCCGATGGCGTACATGCCGCGCTCGATGTGCTGGCGACTTTTATCACCATGGTGGCCGTGCATGTAAGCGACCGCCCCGCTGACGAAACACATAACTACGGCCACAATAAAATTGAAAATATCTCGGCTTTTGGCGAGGCACTGCTTTTGTTTGTGGCCGCCGGCGCCATCGTATGGCGGTCTATTGAAGAAATTATTCACCATGATGCTCCGCCGCGACATGTGGCGTGGGCCATTGCGGTGGTGTCGGCGGCCATTGTAGTTGATGTATGGCGAGGCATCAGGCTTTCACTGGCGGCCAAAAAATTTGAAAGCCAGGCGCTGGCGGCCGATGCGGTGCATTTTAAAACCGACCTGCTGGCGAGTGGGGCAGTTCTTTGCGGCCTTATTATTGTTCATGCAGCCGGCCCCAAATGGCACTGGGTGGATGCGGCGGCCGCATTGGCCGTGGCGGCCATTATGGTGTATGCCGCCATCGGCCTGGCTCGGCAAAGCATAGATATTTTAATGGATCGCGCCCCCGCCGGGCTTGAGCCGGCCCTGCAGGAAGTTATGCGGCGCGTACCGGGCGTAACCGATGTACTTCGCGTGCGGGCGCGGCAAAGCGGCCCGCGACGTTTTGTGGATGCCACCATCAGTGTAGATGCCAAGGCAACACTTGCCGAGGGGCATCGTATTGCCAGCGCCGCCGAACTGGCTGTGAGCGAGCACGACCCGCGCGTGGACTTAACCATTCATGTCGAGCCGGGCGATGCCGACGCCGGGCCAACCACCGTAATTCACGAGTTGGCGCAAACGATGAAGCTGCAGGTTCATGCCGTTCGCGTGCACGAGGTAGGCGGGCAGCAGTATGCAAGCTTTCATGTGGAGTTGGCCGGCGATATGCCGCTGCAACTGGCGCACAGCGTGGTAAGCGAGCTTGAAAAGCGCATCCGCGCCCGGCTGCCCAACGTCAGCGAGGTTAATTCACACCTGGAGCCGCTACCATAGATTAAGATAAGTGCACCGCGCCTGAATTGGTCGTTCGCCCCGGTCTACATTATCAACGGCTGGCACCGGCTCCAGGGCGATCCTTCCGCCGCCTGCACAGCAAAAGCGTTCCCGCGCCAGCAGCTAAAAATACTCCGCTTGCCGGGGCCGGCACAGGGGTAAGCAGAAACGCCTCTTGGTTGCCCGAAGGGTCAATACCATAACCCACAATGTCGCCGGCATTGTTGACGCCGGTGGCACGCTGCAATGTCCACCCAGGCGCTATACCCAATGGTGTTAAGGTCGGTAACGGTCGTGCCGTTATATTCGAAGGCACTGTAGCCACCGCTGCTGGTTTTGTAATAACCAACTACCAGTCCGCTATCATTAATGCCCAGCGCATAGCTGCCGTTGCTGCCGGCGGGATCAAAAATGGTCATCCCACTACCTTGCGAGGTAAAGGCATGAAACACATTGTTGCTGTCTTCGGCATACCCAACGACCTCGCCGGAGCTATTGATTGCTTTAGCCACCGAGTAGGTTCCCGAACTGTACTCTCCCAAGCTGGTAACCGAGTGGCTTGTGAGATTGTAAATAAAGGCGCTCGTCGCGCCGCCGTTGCTTGGATCGGAGTAGTGGCCCACGATCTGATTATTGCCATTAATGCCCCATGGCACTGCGTTGGCCCCCAGTGCCGCTGTGAGAGATTGAATTCCGCCGGCGCTGGTGTAAATAAATGGATTAATCGTGCCGCTGTCAACAGAATAGCCTACCACTTGCCCGCTGTTGCTCACGCCGGTAGCCCAACTGAAGGTGCCTGATCCAGACACGGTACCCACATTCTGCATCGGGCCGCTGCCTGAATAAGAAAATGCATTTGCTACCGTCGGTGTAGCCTGAGAATATCCGACTGCCTGGGCGGAATCATTAATGGCACTGCCGTGGCTTGAGCCGCTGGCGAAGTATCCCAGCCCCGTCATCGAGCTACTACTTATGTTGTAGATAAACGCCTCCGCACCCGCAGTAGTGGAGCTCGAAGTACCAACAATCTGACCGTTGTTGTTGATGCCATAGGCACCGCTGCTGGTATAATTTCCTGCCGGATAATTCGGCCCAGCTGGATAAGAGAATGTGCCCAAAAAGCCCAAGGGTGTCAATTGATACGTCGCCGCCGCACCGGCGGCAACACCCATCGCCAGCGGTGCTAACGCCGCCGCCAAAGCCAATGATCTAACACGATTCCCACCCCAACCACCGCCACATTGCGATTTACGAACTGAATCAACCACAACCATCTCCTTACTGTAAGTAAACGAGGCGCATACCGTGCAACAGGTCCATTACCATCACGTTCAGACGCAGATGCGTTACCGCACCCACACCTCGCCCGAAGCTGCCAACTATAATTAAGTCAATGTCTCCCCTGCTTCCCAACACGGCTTTTGCAGAAATCTACAAGCCGTCAATAAGCAATGATTTTAGTATATGCTTGGGAACGCAATAAGTCAACACAAATCTTGAAATTGTTATACCAATAATAGGGTCAAAACGAAGATAGGCCTCAACTATTACGCAGCAAGAGGCTAAGCAGCAGGTGGCGAGCCTTGAACACGCCGGATTGCTATACTACCTGTAATAGAACTCAAAAGCGGAACTCCTACATGCAAAGTGCCACAAGCCGGTTCAAAGAAACTTTACAAGCCGACAGACCTATCTGGATACCCTTACGGCCAATCACACCCCGTCTTTTCACCACAGCGATTGTCACGTTATGCACGGTATGGTTATGTTGGATTCCTGTGCTTGCGACAGCCCCTGTTGCCATTATCGGGCCGGTACCAATTATTCGCAGCACGGTTTCGTGCAAATTTGTGTTTACACCCGATGCTACACAACCCCCGCCCGACACTGTTGCCGTCGCCGGAGACTTTAATAACTGGTCCATCCACCATAACCCCATGCGGCTCTCTGGCAACGGACAGTGGCGAACCACCATCGCCCTGATGCCTGGCCGGCAAGAATATAAGTTTGTTGTTAACGGAAAAACGTGGCTGCCCGATCCAAACGCCCCGCTAGCGCTGGACTCCAACCCAAATAATCCTGGTGGTCCCAACTCGGTACTTACGGTTAAATCCTCCTGGTTGGCCATAGCGCCTGCCGCGGCAAACCATTTTGATCCTCATACAATCACGTTCAGTCCGCACTCATGGCGCGACCAAGACGTATTTGGACGCCATCATGTGCTGCTTGGCATCGTCGCTCGCACTGGCAGCCTCACCCATGCCTCGGTCTGGATTAAACCCGGTCCCCTGCCCTGGAAAGAGTATCCCCTGCACAACGCCGGCAGCGTCAATGGCGCAACCCGGTGGAACAATGTCATTCACACTCAGGCTGCTGACATCGGTTTTTATTTTAAGCTGCGTAATGGCAAAGCTACGGCCTATATGGCCGGCGGCAACTTTTACGCCGCCCGGCTGGCCGCTTTGGCTAACCGCTACCTTTGCCACATGCAGCCGCAGTTCAACACGCCGCGCTGGACGCGCCATGCCGTGTGGTACCAGATATTTCCTGAACGCTTTCGCAACGGCGACAAATCCAACGACCCACCTCATCATGTCCCCTGGCGATGGCCGTGGCGCAAACCCTACCGACCGGCCGGCGAACATGGCGATTTTTATTCCTATGTGTATAAGAGATTTTACGGCGGCGACATTGCCGGCATTCAAAGCGAATTGCCCTATTTACGTAAGCTGGGCATTACCGCGCTTTACATCAATCCGCTGTTTGTCGCACCGAGCATTCACAAGTACGACCCATCTGATTATCGCCATATTGATGATGGCTTCGGCGTAAAGGGATCACTCGCCAAGCTCCACGGCGAGAGCTTCACCAATCCGGCGACATGGCAATGGTCGGCGTCGGACAAGCTCTTTCTCGCGTTTGTAAAACAAGCCCACCAACAGGGTTTTAAGGTTATTGTTGATGTGCCCTTTGGTCACTGCGGCAGGTTTTTCGGTCCATTTTTAAATGTCCTGAACTTCGGCAGACGATCGCGCTTTGCGTCATGGTTTCAAATTACCAGCTTCGGCCCACCGGTGCAGTACAAAGCCTGGGACAAGCCCAATGGCTCTATGCCGCTGTTTGCCCACAACAAGCGACTGGGCCTGGCCGCAGGCCCGCGCGGCTACTTTTTTGCCATTACACGCCGTTGGCTCGCGCCCAACGGCAAACCGCAGGATGGCGTAGATGGCTTTCGACTCGATTCTGCGCCCGATGTGCCCCACGCATTTTGGCAGGCATGGCACAAGCTCGTCGTTTCGATTAACCCTCAAGCCTGCATGGATGGCGAAATATGGTCGCCGGCGCAGCGGTGGCTTAACGCGGGCAATCAGTTCACCATGGTTATGAACTATCCGTTTGCAACCATTGCCACAAATTTTTTCTGCGACCAGGAGCAGGCCATTCCGCAGGCCATCGGCCCCTGCAAGTTTGGCCGCCAGCTTTCGCTGCTGCTGGGCGACTATCCGTTCCAGGTTGATTTGGCGCAGCAGAATTTGCTCGACAGCCACGACACCGACCGTTTTGCCTCGCGGTTCGTCAATATGAATCTGCCCTTCAATACCGATGACCGACTGCAGGACAGCAACTCCAACTACGACACCAGCAAACCCAGCCGCCAAGATTACACCCGCATGATGCAAGGCGTAGCTCTGCAGATGAGTTTTGTGGGTTCGCCCATGATTTATTATGGCGATGAAGTCGGCATGTGGAGCGCAGCCGATCCTGATGACCGCCAGCCCATGATCTGGAAGGACCTGGAACCTTATGACGACCCACGGCTGACGATCAACACCCGGCTGCTACACTTTTACCGCAGGGCCATTGCCGCCCGGCATACGCTGCCGGTGCTGCAAACGGGCGCATTTGGCGTGCTCCATTGCCGGGCCGATCCGGATGTGCTGGTGTTTTATCGCTCCATGGATCATCAGACGGCTTACGTGGCGCTCAACCGCAGCCGCCAGACCGTCGTGATTAACATCCCGGCATTTCGCGCGGATTGGGGCCACCGCCTGTACGACTATCTCAATCGCAGCGATTTCGCCATAAAGTTTCCGTCGGCCAACAACATGCTCCAGCGTCCGGTGCTTCGGTTGCGGCCGACCGCCAAAGCATATCACGTCGTCGCCGGAGCCATTACGCTTAAGCTCGCACCGTGGCAGACGATGATATTAGCCGGTGCAAAGCGGGCGCACTAAAGCGGCGGCATCAACTGCTTTTGCGCTGCAATTAAAATGGCATCACGCTTTTCAACGTTGGCCGAACAACCACGGTTACAACAAGCTTGCCCAAGGTGATTTGGATTTTTGCGAGCATTGTGAATAATACTTACGGTACGATAATCGCCTGCTTTTCTGGAGTGTGTATGCGACCAACCTCCTGTTTGCGCAACTCGATGGCCAATCTTTTTATGCCGCGATATTCACGGGGGCGGCGACCTGCGGCCCTGCTTGCACTGCTTTTGGCGACGCTATTCGCCGGCGGATTTGCCGCCTTTGCTGCGCCGCTTAAAATTGCGCTGATATCGTCCGGGTCGTTTACCGATGGCGGTTGGAACCAGGCCGGCAAGCAGGCGATGCTTAAACTCAAAAAGGACCTGCACGCGCATATATCCACGGTAGATCACGTTTCGCCTGTGCGAGCCGTGGATGTTATGCGAGACTACGTGAGCCAAGGCTATAACCTTGTTATTGGCCATGGGTATGAGTTTTTGGTGCCCGCGCGCGAAACCGCCGGCATGTCTAAGCATACCCATTTTGCCGTGTGCGGAGCGGATGTGGCTGCACCGGGCATTGCAACGCTCGATTTTGAATTGTCGGGCGCATCGTATCAGCTTGGCGTATTGGCCGCCTTAAAAAGCAAGACCGGAAAACTTGGTTTTATCGGCGGTGAAGCCATACCGTCGGTAACGGCCTGCTACCGCGGCTTTGTTGCCGGCGCTCGCAGCATCAACCCGCATGTAAAGGTGGCACAGGCTTATACCAGTTGGGATCAGCCGGCGCTGTCCAAAAGCCAGGCCGAGGCGTTTATTCAGCAGGGCATTGATGTCATCTATCAAAATGTAGATGCGGCAAGCCCGGGCGTGTTTGAGGCCGTTGCTGCGGCCAATCGCGCCGGCCATCAGGTTTGGGTTTTCGGCTGCAACAGCGATCAAAACCATAACCCAGCCGCTTCCCGATATACGCTCGCGAGCGCCGTCATCCGGCTTGACCGGGCATTTGAGGCTCTTGCCAAGAGCATACAACATCATACATTCGCGGCAGGTGTGCATCGCGAAGGCCTTGCCAACAATGTATGCGTGGTGATGGTGCATCGTAAGCTTATCGGCACGGTCATAACGCCCGCCATGCTCAAAGCCGTGCAGCAGGCCGGCACGCAACTACGAACAGGCAAAATCACCATTTCTCCCAAATAGGCACGGCAGCCGAGCCGGTTGCGTTGTCTCGTCCTCAAAATTCACAAAATTGTATTGGCGTATGGCGTCGAAGGCTGCAGCGGTGCCAATTTGTTGTAAGTTGGTGTCTTAAAGCTTGGCCAA
>JAJXZA010000378.1 GCA_021780285.1 Planctomycetota bacterium | reverse complement strand
ACGGTGGTTAATCAGCAGGTGGGGCTGGACGCAGGAGCCGCGGGCATTTTATGCTGCCGATGCGATAAGCCGGAACACGGAGATTTTGTCGGCACATCGCACTGGCGCCGCGGATGCGTTACGGTGGCGGTAAGCACCGGCGGCGCATCGCCGACGTTGGCCGCCAAAATATGCCATGACTTGGGCGATCAGGTGGACCCGGCACTGGTTGAACTCGCCGGTCTTATGCAGCAGTGGCGCCGGCAGGTGGTGCTGAACGTGCCCTCGCCAAGCGCCCGCAGCAAGGTGCTGCGCAGGCTTTCAGGTGAACCAATGATCGCCATGCTGGAACGCTTAGGCTCTGAAGCGGCGAACAGGCTGGCCGCCACCTGGATTCAGGAGGCCGCGCTAGAACCTCCCAGCCCGGCCGACGCCCCAGTATAAATACAGCGGCCATGAGGCCTGAATAAACTATGCAACAATCAAATGGCCAATTTATTCACATCAGCCTGCCGGAACTGGCCTTGGTTGCCGCAGCCAGCGCGTGTTTTGCGGCGGCCTTCTGGATGCGCCTGCGGCGATTGATTCAACGCGGCGACGGTGCTATCACAACCGCCAGCCCCCCTCCCGCCATGCAGGGCGAGCCAGCTGCCCCCTACCGGCTACCGCTGTTTACCACCATCGCCGGCACATTGGCCTGCGCGGTGGTGCTGACTTGGCGGGCCATCGCGGCCCACCGCTTCTCGCTGCCGCTGTCTGATGGCTTTGATGCCTTTATTCTGCTGGTGCTGCTGCTGGCATTGCTATGGCTATACTTTCAGGCGTCGCGCAATGCCGATGCCATTCGCGGCCCGGCTATGCTGCTGCTGCCCACCGCTGCGGCACTGCTGCTTTTGGCCGGCGGTTTGAGCCTCGCAGGCTACCGCCAATTCAGGGCGACGGACCCGTGGCTGGCCATTCATGTTGGAGCCGTCATTTTAGGAACAGCCTGCTTTGCCGCCGGCGCCGCCGGCAGCGTAGCGTACGTGCTGGCTGACCGGCAATTGCGGCGCAAGCATCGCGTGTTGCCCATGGCGTCCTTGGCGAGCCTTGAAAAGTTCATTCGCCACGCGATTGTCCTGGGCTTTCCGCTGCTTACCCTTGCAGCCATCACCGGCATCCTTCGCACCATCGAAACCGCAAGGGCCAGCACCACCCTGCAGTCACTGATTCTTTCGCCCAAATTTATTTTAACTTTTGTGGCATGGGTGCTTTTTGCTTTGCTTCTGCACGTTAAAATTGCTCCATCGTTGCGCGGCGCTCGGGCTGCATGGCTTTGTCTGCTTGGCTTTGCGTTGCTTCTGGCTGTTTTCGCGGCTGTTAACTGGATGCCTCATTCGTGACCGACCATTCGCACAACAACCGCCCCGCCGACGAACTGCTGATGGTCGGTCTCAACCATCGCACGGCCCCGTTGGAACTGCGCGAACGACTCGCCTTCAACAACCAGCAGATCGCCGACGCTTTGACTCGCTTTCGCGCCGCGTCGCCCGAAGTTGAAACCGTGATTTTGGCCACGTGCAACCGTGTGGAGCTTTATTGCGCAGCACCCGGCGGAGGCGAGCTTGCCAAGCCCTCATCGGCTCCTTTGATTTCGACCGAGCGGCTAAAAGCTTTTCTCGCCGATTTTCATGGGATAGATTCATCTCAGCTTGTCGGCCGCACCTATGAGCGCCGTGATGAAGCCGTGGTCCAGCACCTTTTTGCGGTAACCAGTTCGCTTGACTCGATGGTGCTGGGCGAAACCCAAATTCTTTCGCAGGTAAAACAGGCCTACCAGCTTGCCGTGCAGGCCAACGCTGTCGGGCCGGTGTTTCATGCCATGTTTCAACGGGCTTTGGCCGCCGCCAAAGACGTACACGAAAAAACCGACCTTGCCGGCGGGCGCGTATCGGTGGCCAGCGTTGCCGTGGATCTGGTACAAAGCGTTTTCGACCGCTTCGATAACAAGGTGGTGCTGCTGATCGGAGCCGGTAAGATGGCGGCCCTCATGCTGCGGCACATGGCGGCGCTTAAGCCCGGCAAGATAGTTGTAGCCAACCGGTCTGCCGAAAAGGCCGCCGCCATCGCGGCACAATACAACTGCTCTATTGCAAACTTTGCACAGCTTGAACCGCACCTTGTTGAGGCCGATATCGTTCTTACAGGCACCGGCGCAACCGAGCCACTGCTCACAGCGGAGCGTATGCGCGGCATTGTGCGCCAGCGAAGCTATCGCCCGCTGGTGATGGTAGACGTAGCGGTGCCGCGCGATGTCGAAGCCGGCGTCGGCAAGCTCTCAAACGTATACCTGTATAACGTAGATGACCTTGAGAAAGTGGTAACGCAAACCCATGCCCGACGCACGCAGGCGGTGGATCAGTCCATGCAACTGCTGCAGCGGCATGAGCGAGAGTTTGTGCATTGGCTCGGGGCGCGAAATATTGGGCCGGTGGTAAAGGCGCTGTATCAGCATTGCCACCACATCGGCCATGTGGAACTGCAGGAGCTTTTGGCCGCTCAGCCGGAGCTTACAACTGAACAGCGCCAAGCGGTGGGCAAGATGGTACATCGCGTGATCAGCAAGCTTTTGCATCATCCGGTAACACAGCTTAGCGCGCCGGACATGGCCGCCGACCGCGTTACGCTGGTCAAGGCAATGGAACATTTATTTAAACTTGATGATGCCGGCGCCGACGAACCAAAACACTTATGATGCGCAGCAACCTGCAGCTAT
>JAJXZA010000365.1 GCA_021780285.1 Planctomycetota bacterium | reverse complement strand
GGCGTGTTGTTGGAGGCTTGTTCGAACTGTTGCTTACCGTAAAGGACGCTGTACTTAAGCATGACACCGATGGTTGTTTTGTACGCGATAACCAGCCCAAACCGGCCCTGTAGAAAACCGCCGCGAAGAATATAGTACTTAAGAAATGTAAGTGCGGGCCGGAAAATAAGATTGAGCCAGTTGGCCTTCTGACCTTTGCCGGCCAGACCTTGTGCCAGCAATTCGGCATGTTCCTGCATTCGCGGCCCATCATTAAAATCAGATGGTTTGAAGTCTGTCAGGCGATTGTGTAATAGCGGGCCGGTCAATTTCGCCGTGCGAAAACCAGGTAGCGCCACACGCTTTTCGGGAACAAAGTTGCCAACGATCGCCATTCGACTTTTGTGCAGCAGGCGAGTTTGGTAGTCAGGCGACCAGCACCGCACATAACGTCGAGCGATGTAGTTGCGGCGCGGCATGCTGAACATCGCTACATCTGCGATGGACGCTTCACTTAAGGCCGATATCTGCTCAGCAAGCTCCGGAGAGCATTCTTCGTCGGCGTCGAGGGCCAATACCCAATCATTGCGGCATTGTTTGATTGCAAAGTCCCTCTGTGCTGCGTAACCCAGCCATTGTTGGTGAATGATGCGAGGCTTGGTTGCGTGAGCGGCGGCCGTCTCAACGGTGCCATCGGTTGAGCCGGAGTCTACGATAATGATGTCGCCGCACCACGCCACAGAATTAAGGCAAGTGGTAATCACTTGCTTCTCGTTGCAGCAAATAATACATACTGATACTTGGCAACCCATGAAAATATTTCCTGATGTTGGCCGCGGTGCGCTTGCCATGCAAAGTCACGGCAGGCGGTGCATAGGCCAACGTATTTAAGTTATCTACCTAAATGGGCGTCTTTATTCCGATACCGCGGAGGTAACACCATCCTTTTTGTGATTCAATGAGCGTTATTCCACCAAAGATGAAACAGGCTGCGGCCGGTGCAAACCACCAAGGTTTGGCGGTTATCCATGACATGGCGGCGCATCCAACTGAAAGCGACAATAGTGCGTAGCTTGCAAATCGTCGCAAGGCTCGCCCCCGGGAATCTATATTACACTTTTCATTCATATCTATGATTTTACCGTTGACAAGACGCGTTGGCCATTAAAAGAGCAACTTATTGCAATGGACGATTGACAGTATTTAATGCTGGGGCAATAATGTAAACGTTCAAGCGTTGGTCTTGGGCGTCAAGTCAGGTGTACTACAGCAATATCCTGCGAGGCGTAGGATATGTGGCTTGCGAATTATAATGGCAGTCATTAGAGGTACTCAAATTATGGCAAACCAACCTTCCCCCAATCAGGTTGAATTTTCCCGTCGTGATTTTCTTGCAACCGCTGCAGCCGGCGCAACATTGGCGTTGGCGGGCTGTCAGGAAATGGGTTCGCAATCTGGCGGCGGGGAGCAGAGTGTGCCTGCCGATGGTGGGTTGGATACCGGCGGCATTTCGTTAGCCAATTTTGATGCGGCCCGCAAACGGGCGGCCGCAATCGTCGCCAAAATGACGTTGGCGGAAAAGATTTCGCAATTCGGCATAGGCGCTCCGGCCATTCCGCGAATCGGCCTGCCCGGTTTTAATTTTTATGGGGGCGAGGGGCTGCATGGATTGACTCATGGAGGGCCGGTTACATCCTTCCCGTTGCCGCTGGCGATGGGCTGCTCGTGGAACCGTGAATTGATCAAACAAGTATTTACGGCAGTGTCTGATGAGGTGTGGGCCTGGCACAAGGTAAACGGCCAAGGCTTGGCGCTTTTCTCACCTCCCACCGTCAATATGGGCACGCGCGATCCGCGTTGGGGGCGCATCGGGGAGAATTACGCGGAAGACCCCTATCTTGTCGGAGAAATGGCAACTTATACCATTCATGGCATGCAGGGAGATGACCCCAAGTATCTGAAGACCATTGTCTGCGCTAAGCATTATATTTGTAATGATACCGACTCTGATCGATTCACGGCCTCCGCTTCAGTAGATTCTCGCAGTTTTTGGGAATACTACACGCGTGGTTTTCATGCGTGCGTTACCAAGGGAAAAGTTTTTACGGTGATGGGTTCCTACAACGCTCTTAACGGCGTACCCACCTGTGCGAGCCGGTTTTTGCTGACGGATGTGCTTCGCCGTCGTTGGGGTTTTAAGGGGTATGTGGTATCGGATTGTGATGCGGTGGGTTGCATCTATCAAACACATCACTTTGTGCCGACCGGTTATGAAGCCGCCGCCTTGGCGGTTAATGCGGGATGCGATATTAACTGTGGCAGCACGTTGCAGACGTATCTGGGGCAAGCCATGGATAAGATGCTTATCAGTGAACAGGTCCTTGATCGCTCGCTGACCCGTTCGATTACTGGTCGCATACTGCTGGGCGAATTTGACCCGCCTGAGCAGATACCCTACAGCAAGATTCCGATAGATTGTCGTGAAAGCAAGGCCCACCGTGCGTTGGCTCGCGAAGCGGGGCGACAAAGCATTGTATTATTTAAAAATGAGCATAATCTTTTGCCACTGGACAAAACCAAACTCAAAAAAATAGCAGTGATTGGCCCCATGGCATCCGTATGCCATCTTGGCAATTACAGCGGCTCGCCACAGCACCTGGTAGCGCCATTACAAGGAATTTTTGAGGTTTTAGGAATTGAAAGCCAACCTTCGTACTCAAAGATGGCTGCCAACTTCGCTTCAATGGGTGGTAGCCCTCAAGTTGTAGGCAATGCTGAAGGAGGAGAAGACTTGGGCTATATCAAGTCTGGTTCTTGGACGAGTTATGACAAAGTTCTATTCAGCGGAGTGACTGAACTGCACGCTCGTGTTGCCAGCCAAGGGGCAGGCGGATCTATTGAAGTTCATTTAGATCGGCTGGATGGTCCGGTGGCATGCAAATTGGCGGTACCGGTTACCGGCGACTGGCAAAAGTGGGTGGATGTGTCGGCCCCTATATCGGGAATCAGCGGTGAGCACAAAGTTTTCCTGCGGTTTTCCGGCAAGACCGGAGCTTATCTATTTAACCTAAGGTCGTTCAGTCTGACACCGGTTGGACCGATTCCGGCGACGGCGACCAAGGCAGTGGAGGTATCCGTTGCACTGGGCTGCTCAATAGATGGTACGGCGCAAGCCTCGGATATTGATGCAGTCGCCAAGCTGGCAAGGGAGGCAGATGTTGCTCTTGTATTTGCTGGCGTTAATCAGGCCATTGATGCCGAAGGCCATGACCGTTCGCATATTGGCTTGCCTGGCTCGCAGCCCGACTTGATAAAGGCTGTATTGGCCGCCAATCCGAGGACGGTATTGGTGATTTCATCTAATGCCCCAGTGGCCATTAACTGGGAACAGGAAAATGTTCCTGCGATCGTGGGCGGTATGTTTGCCGGGCAGGAGCAAGGGCATGCTATTGCCGACGTTCTTTTTGGCGACTATAACCCGGCAGGCAAACTTACCACAACCTGGTATGCCTCTGTAGATGATTTGCCACACTTTCATGATTATGACGTGCGCAAGGGCCGCACTTACATGTACTATCGAGGCAAGCCGCTGTACCCGTTTGGTCATGGGCTTAGCTACACGACGTTTGAGTACGCCAATATTGAGCTTACTGCGTCGGATCTGAAACCTCGGCAGGCTGTGGGCATCGCCCTGACCGTTACCAACACCGGGCGAGTTGCCGGTGATGAAATTGTTCAGTTTTACGTGCATGTCAATGGGAGCAAAGTGCAACGTCCCATCAAGCAGTTGGTGGATTTTGCCCGCATCCATTTAGAACCCGGTGAGACCAAGACGGTAAGCTTTGCGCTGGGACACGATGAGCAAGCTCTTAAATATTGGGATGAGGCCCAACAGAATTTCGTGCAAGAGCCGGGAAAAATTGACATCTTGGTAGGCGCATCTTCTGCGGACATACGGTTGAAGGAGGCCGTTAACCTGGTGGTGTAATGCCGCAGCGCCGCTGAAGCGATGGGACGATGCTTTTGGCAGAAAACTGGCTACCAGTGCAGTACATGCTTCGGTATACTGTCAGACAGTAAGGAGCATTGCTATGGCTGGAAAAGCAGTATCGGCCTTGAAGAAGATCCGTCAACATCGTTCTAATGTCGCGCGTGGTCGTGTCGGTAAATCCAGCTTTACCGACACGACGGAAGCGATGATTCTGGAATATATTCGGGGCGGCAATACGCCTAAGAAAGCCATAAGCAATCTGACCCTGTCACAGATGCGAGCCAAACCCACATGTGGGGGATGGACCATTGCGGAAATTGTTCTACATCTAATGGACAGCGATCTAATTTTAGCCGATCGTATGAAGCGGGTGATCGCGGAATCTGAACCGACGCTGATCGGCTTTAATGAATCTCTCTTCGCGCGAAATCTCTTTTATCAGATGTTGGACCCACAGGCGGCGGCCGATTTATTTATGCGCAATCGCCGTCTCATGGCCGAGATTTTAAAGCGGCTTTCGGACGAACATTTTCAACGCACGGGCATGCATAATGAGCGCGGGCGCATTTCTCTTAGAGAATTGCTGTCCATGGCGATAGCGCATTTGGACCATCACATGGTGTTTTTGAATCATAAAAAGCGTTTACTGGGGAAGCGCGGGTGACCGACAAAGACGCTTCAATCGCAGGTAAGGCGAGTAAACGCTATCAGAATCGGGAACGATTCGTTACGCGTGAGCAGTCCGCGGGTTTTATTGTTTTTAGAGTAGTAAGGGGGCAAAGATTGTATCTGCTGCTGGATTATGGCCGTCATTGGGACTACCCCAAGGGGCATCTTGAGCAGGGCGAAACGGCCTGGCAGGCGGCAGTGCGCGAATTAAAGGAAGAAACCGGCATCAGGCAACTGGACCGCATCAGTACTTTTGAGCGGTGCATGGAGTATGAATTTCAATCTGGCAGCAAGGGGCGCGTTCGCAAACGTGTAAGCTATTTTTGTGCTCAAACAATGATTGAAGATGTTACGCTTTCGCACGAACATAGTGGGTACGCCTGGTTGAATCTGCAGGATGCTTTGGCGCGGCTGACGTTTGAATCCGCCCGGCGGATACTTTTGCTTGCCGACGCGGCTATCACGCAACATTTGGCGGTGGCAACGTCAAACCCGCGGACGTGAATCACTTGAGCGATTCGCCGTTTCAGGTAGCATACAGGCAATCCTTGACCGCTTGAAATGCGGCAGTGCTTTAGTTGGGGTGTGAACGGTTTGTCTGTCCAGTCGCAATCGGCCGATGACTATGTGCTTATGGAGGCAATTGCCGCCGGCGATCCGGCTGCGATGGATCGGCTCTATAAAAAATATTCGGGTTTGTTGCTGGCTGTGTGTCAGCGCATCGTAAATAATCGCACCGACGCTGAAGAAGTATTACTTGACGTATTTTGGGAATTATGGCGTCGCGCATCGCGCTATGAGGCGTCGCGCGGCGCCCCAGTTACCTATCTTATTACGCTGGCCCGTAGCCGCGCAATTGATCGAAAACGCAGTTCCAAAACAGGCAGCTTGCATCAGGTGGACGTTGGGGAGTTAGCAAATTTAAATGTGCGGGCCAACCAGGCGGCGGATAGCCCCGGTCAAGCGGTTGAGTTTGCAGAGCAAGGCGAGCTGATTCGAACAGCCATGGAATCGCTTCCCAGCCCGCAGAGAAAAACGCTTGAGATGGCGTATTTTGATGGCCTAAGCCATAGCGAAATAGCAGCAAAAGCACAGCTACCTTTGGGCACGGTAAAAAGCCATATTCGGCTGGGCTTAATCCATCTGAGGGATATTCTGCGTAAAGGATAATGTAGTGTTGAGGCCCTTATTGTGATGTGTCAGCAAGCAAGCGAGTTAATACCGTTATACGTTGTCGGCGGGTTGTCCGATAACGAGGCGCGGCAATTGCAATCGCACCTTGCCACAGGCTGTCCGGGCTGCAATGCGATGCTTACGGAGTTTACCACGGTAGGGGCGACCCTGGCCCTCATGCTGCCCCCGGCACAGCCGAATCCTGACGTACATGCTTCGTTGATGGCCCGCATTGCAAGGCATAAAGACAGCGTTGAGCCTCGAACACCGGGGCTGTTGCGGCGTTGGTATGCGATGAGCGGTTTGGCCGCAGCAATAGTATTGGCCGCGACTTTGATAGCCGTAAGCAGCTACTGGCATTTGTTGATCACGCAGAAGAATCAGCAACTCGCGGCAATGCAAGATCGCCTCGACGCTGTTAAAAGCAACGTTAATTCGTTAACCGCAAAGTATCAAGCGGCAGTTCAAACGACAGCTCTTTTGCAACTGCAGATTAAGCAATCTGAAATGACCCGTAAAATGTTTATGGCCAAACAGTTGCAGGTTGTGGCACTTGCAGGCAAGCCCGTGGACAAGCATGCAGTTGGACGAATATTCTACAATGCCAAAACGCATATGTGGCAATTTTGCGCCATGGGGCTTAAGCCGCTCCCACCGACAAAAACCTACGAGCTTTGGTTTATAACAAAAGACCATACGAAGAAGGCGGCAGGAACATTTAATGTTGACGCCAGCGGCGATGGCATGTTAACTGCGGCGGTTGGGCAAAATATGGATCAGGTCAGTGCGGTGGCTGTGACGGATGAACCTGCCGGTGGCGTAGCTGTGCCCACCGGCTCAATTCAACTCATCGGTACGCTTCAATAGTCGCCTTCGGCCGGGCCGTTTGGCTCTACATTATTACAATCTGAGTTCTGCGTAAGCCAATTCATCACCGGGCTTGGTATTGATGGTAAAACCGCCGCGTCTGCATAGGTCCTGCATGTCAAAATTGGAGGCCAGCATCTCCGCGGTCAAAACACTGATCTTTTCTCCACGGGCGACAGCGATGAGTTTTTCCAGCAGTTGGCTGCCGATGCCTTGAAACTGATACTCATCCGCCACCACCATCGAAAAGCGGGCTTGCGGGGTCCCCGGAAGCCGCGTAAGGCGGCCGACGCCGATGATGGCGGGGCGATTGGTGGTTGGCTGTATAAGCTCGACGACCAGCGCGATCTCGCGGTCGTAATCATTAAAGCACTGCCGCAAAAGTCGCTCATGTACGACGCGGGCATCATAGTTCAGCATGCCGAGATACCGTTGGTGTACTGTCTGGTCGGACAAGTGGCGGTGAAATTTCACCAGAAGGGGTTCGTCTTCCGGCCGAATGGGGCGAACCGTCATTTTCAGTCCATGGCGATTGCTGATGCTGCTGACATACTGACTGGGATAGGGGCGAATAGCAGGCCGAGGAAGCCCTGCCGCTACTGCGGCGGCATCGTGAAGCACAACGCGGGCGTCGAGGGCAATGGCGGCGCGATCCGACGCCAGCAGTGGATTGATGTCCACCTCACGAATTTCGGGCTGTTCGATGACGAGTCGGCTGAACTGCACAATGGCATCTTCAAGCAAGGCCATATTTGCCGGCGGCCTGCCGCGTACACCATGTAAGGCCTTAAAAATTCGGGTCTGTTCCATCATGCGGCGGGCGAGCGTGCTGTTAAGCGGCGGCAATGCAAGTGAACGATCTCGAATGATTTCCACAAGCTGCCCGCCGGCACCAAACACGATCACCGGCCCCAACTGCGAATCTACCGTGCTGCCAAGCAGCAGTTCGTAGCCATCCGTGCGAATCATCGGCTGAACCGTTACGCCTTCAAAAGCGTCTGAACCGCCATGCCTATGGGCGGCTTGCTTGATTGCGTCAAATGCCTCGGCAACATGCGCCTCGGACTGAAGGTTCAAACGAACGCCGCCGACGTCGCTTTTATGGGTGATCTTATGGCTGAGCAACTTCAGCACGACTGGAAACCCTATAGTCTTGGCTGCCTCAATAGCCTCGGCTGCAGTTGTTGCCGTGCGTGTTTGTGCAATGGGTATGCCATATGCTGCCAGGAGTTGTTTGGCCTCCGGCTCCGTCAGGATGGTGCGCCCATCGCGTCGCACCGCGGTGATAATTTCCGCGGCTGTGGCGCTGCATTGAGGCAATTGTTCCGAAACGGTTGTTGGAGTTTCATAGATTCCACGAAGGGCGTAGCTCCAACGCCACATGAAATTGAATGTTCGCGCCGCCAAATCAGGGTATTCAAAGACTGGGATACCAGCGGCGTTGAGCCGTGCCGCCCCCGCAGCCACTTCGTCGCCTCCCATCCAACTGGCAAGAATGGGCTTTTGGGCGCCGGTGGCCAGTTTACAGATAAGATCGGCTGTAGCGGTTGCGTCGGTCATGGCCTGCGGCGTAAGCACAACCAGCACGCCATTGGATTCGGTATCTTCAATAGCCAACTGGGTTGCGGCCGCATACCGCTGAGCGTCGGCGTCGCCAAGCACATCAATGGGATTGGCGTGACTCCATTGCGGTGGAAGCGTCTCGTTTAGTTTAGCGATCGCGTCAGGGCTTAGGGCAGTAAGCTCGCCACCTCCAGAAATGAGTGCATCAGTTGCGAGCACGCCAGGCCCACCTGCATTCGTGACGATTGTAAGTTTGCGTCCGGACGGTCGTGGCTGCTTTCCCAAGACCTCTGCCATCGAAAACAGGTCTTCGATTGAATCCACTCGCAGCACCCCTACGCGCCTGAAGGCTGCCTCTATGGCATCGTCGCTGCCGGCAAGCGACCCGGTGTGGGAGACAGCGGCTTTAGCGGCCGCATCGGTGCGGCCTGCCTTAATTACGATGATGGGTTTGGAGAGAGCGACTTCCCTCGCCGCCGATAGAAACGCACGCGCGTCGCCAATGCTTTCAATATACATGACAATACTGCGTGTTTGCGGATCGTCGCCAAAATAATCCAATAAGTCGCCAAAGCCGACATCCAGCATCGAGCCTATTGAGATAAACGCACTGAAGCCTACGCTTTCGCGTAAACTCCAGTCGAGCACGGCCGTGCATAAGGCGCCGCTTTGGCTGATAAACGCAACGGAGCCTGGACGTGCCATGGCATGGGCGAAGGAGGCGTTAATTCCCGAGGGCGGACACATCAGCCCCAGACAGTTAGGCCCGATGAGACGGATGGAGTGTTCGCGCGCCGCAGCCAAGGCCTTTTCAGCCAAGGCTACGCCGTCCGGCCCGGCTTCTTTAAAACCGGCGGATATAACGATGACGCATCCAATGCCCGCAGCGCCACATTCGGCTATAAGCTTGGGCACGGTTGCCGCTGGGGTAGTAATGACAGCCAGATCCGCCTGTATAGGCAATTCCGCCACGTTTGGGTAGGCACGAATGCCGAGCACGCTGGGACGCTTCGGGTTTACCGGCAGCACTGCGCCGCCAAATGGGCTTGCAATAAGGTTCCTAACCACTGCTTGCCCAACGCTGCCGGGCTTTTCAGTAGCCCCAATGACGGCGACATTTTTGGGTGTAAAAAACGCATCCAGTGCATGGCGCTGGCGTCGCCAGATGGCCCGCGCTGGATCAAGTGCGATGTTTATGGAAGGACTGCTTGTCATACCACTATCTCCTATTACGGTCTGAACCTCCCGGTTCTTACATTCCTATGATAAACAATTGGTCGCATGCTAACATCGGGGAAAGTCCTAGGAGCCGCTTGGTAGAAAACAGGGGGCTTGTCTCGGATAATTGCCGGGTAGTATAGCGATGGAATAATGCGTTGTAGGCCTAAGGCATTGCAGCTGGCGGCGATTGACTGGTTCGCGGAGTAGAAAGGCTTACTGCCATGAACATAACAAAGGCCGCTAAGGGCTGGCTTCTTCAATTTCGATTACGATTGTTGCAACGATTGACTCGCTGGGGTGTTCGTGAGCAAACGTTGCTTGTGATGCCGAGTTTTTTGGTGGGGGTGCTTAGCGGTGGTGCAACCTGGCTGTTCAAGGTGTGTACAAATTTTGTGGAGCGCAACTACATGCGCCCGTTGGCTTTGGTGTCGCATGCAACATCGCGGCCAGCATTTTGGGTTCTACTCCCGCTGATTCCCGCCGGCGGGGCGGTTATGCTTGTGTTGTGGCGACGACTTTGGCCCAAGCGTGATGCACGGCTCGATGGGCTGGCGGGGGTGCTCTACTCGCTCACGCGAGAGTCAGGGCGATTGCGATTTGCCCTTGGCCTTGAAACAATGATAGGCAGTGCGTTAACCATTGGCTCCGGCGGCTCTGCAGGGCCGGAGGCCCCCATTGCGGTTATTGGATCGTCCATCGGCTCGACGGTCGCGGCTATGGTCGGCATTTCGCGGCGCAACATGCCGGTACTGATTGGTTGTGGCGCCGCCGGAGGCATCAGCGCGGTATTTGGTGCACCCATTGCAGGTGTGCTCTTTGCAGTGGAAGTCCTGCTTCGCGATTTTTCGGTTTCTACGCTTACTCCGGTCGTAATAAGTTCAGTTGCAGCCACTACCATGTACGAGGCGATTGTAGGCTCAAAAACGACCACGGGCTTGTTTCAGATGCCGGTTCAGGGCAGCAATCTGGTGTTTACCTTTCACGAATTGCCATATTATCTTGTTCTGGGGCTATTTTGCGGTCTTCTGGCGGTTTTTTTTACGCGATGTATGGGGGCAATTGAATTGCTCTCGCAGCGGATTTCCAAAAAAGTACCCGCATTCTTTCTTCCGATAATGGGGGCGGCGTTATCTGGAGCGTGCGGTATTATTCTGCTGACGCTGTGTTCGCACGATCCATTTCTGCATCAGCGATTTAGTGATGGTTACA
>JAJXZA010000339.1 GCA_021780285.1 Planctomycetota bacterium | reverse complement strand
TTTCAAAGCCCTCCGTTCAGTAGCTTGCGAATGCCAGCCACGGGCCACGCAAGGCGGCCACAGATTCGCACTGGTCGCAGGGGGCCATTTTCAAGGCAAGCCCAAGCCCGCAAAGTCTGGGGGCGGCGGTTCAGGTAGTGCGCAGCGTCAGCAGTTGGCACTGTGGGGCGGGTTACTTGCTCCAGTGGTGTGAAGATATGCGCGGCGGCTGTTGCCGGGAATGCAGCGGATTGATTTGTGACAGTTTGCATTTAACACCTCGTTTTATTGCTGAGGTGTGCATCATTTGTCACATAAAGCTGTTTCCTGCTATGCGCGGCGGCTACTGTCCGCTAACGGCGGCAAGCGGCGGTTAACGGCGGTTAACGGCGGTTTTTTAGTCTTTTTCTTAATGCTTCCTTGCTAAGTTCTGCTTTCTCGTTATCGTCATTCGTGTAGCACAGTGCATTACCATTAAGCGCACCAGTGAAAGGATTTTCTTCATCAAGTGCCAGTGCTTTCAATTTCAAATAAACATCCGCAAGTTCCATGTTTCCGGCCTGCTTTATTGCCTTGTCTATCGCGGGGTCTAGGTTGTTGCGGCGTAGTTTGTTCCCTTGCGTTATTGGCGCGGTCGTTATGCCGGGCTTGTCGGCTTCCGCCTTCGCTTCTGGTTTTGGTTTGCCTTTGGGCTGTAAGGCGATATACCGATTTAGCAGATTATTGGCTGTGGGGCTTTCCTGTAATTGTTGGATTGCTTCGCGTTTTGCAACCTCAAGCGCCAGCACACCCATGCCCGCGCCCGCCAAGATTTGCCCTATAGCCTTTATGCCGTCATCAGGTGCGGCTTCCGCCTTCGGGGTGGGTGCGGGTTGCTCTATGGGCGCAGCTTCAATCGCATTGAGGCATGAGGAATCAAGCCCTAACGATTGCAGATATGTGCGGGCATCAGAAATGCGCATCAATGTTCCCGGTTCCAGCTTGTCAGTTGGTATTCTGTGGCTGGTCAAGATTTCAAAGCGGCCCTGTTTAACTTCGGCCTCAATCTGGCGCATATGCTGGATTGCTATTTCCCCTCGTTCGCTTTTTGCTTCGGCCTGGTAATCCCTAAATTCTGTCTGAATGTCCCATTCCGGCTTATTTGTCGCGGCCTCGAATACAGTCTTGCATATGGCAAACTGTTCCCGTGTCATGTTCCAGAATGGAGGAATAGGCAGGTCTGCCCACATGCTCCGCAGCAGTTGCACATCGTCATCGGTTAAATCCGCTATGCGGTAGTGATTAGGCGCTGATTGTGGTATTTTTTTTTGGATAGCTACCAGCAGCGGCGGGGTGTCCGGCAATTGCACAAGCGATTCGGCTATTTTTTTCGCTACGATTCCAACTTCTATCATCTTTGCATTTTGTTGCGCTTTCACAGCGTCCAAACTTCGTTGCGCCCAGTCATCCGCTATTTTTTCTTTTGCTTTGTTTAGCCAATCGTTCATGCTCGCATCCTTTCAAAACGCGCTTTCAAAATAAGGGGCATTGCCAGCGGGTGAAAGATTCCCGTTTTCGCTCCGTCGAGCTAGGCAATACCTAAACCGTCATGCCGCCACGCGCAAACCCGCCTGCACTGGTTCAAACCTGATTCCGGCCTGCTCCAATATCCACGCCTCAATTTTGACGTGCCACATCCGCAACAGGTCGAGCGGGCGGCGGATATAGTTCTGTTCTCTCACGCCTTGGGGTGCATGGCCCTGTATCTGCGCAGCGATTCCGGCGGGCGTTTCTGTCCACTCGCATAGTGTTGCAAAGCTCCGGCGCAACCCGTGAAGGGTCATATTCAAACCTGCAACAGCGCAGGCCTTGCGATGGGCTATAGACGGGTCAGCAATGCTACCGCTTGCGGCTGTCGGGCTGCTGAATACAAATTCATTACGGCGGGGCAGGGCGGTCAGCAGGTGCGCCACATAGGGCGTTAAGGGAATGACGCGCAACCCTTCTACCTTGTCGCGTATGGTCAAGCTCTTCCATTGAAAATCCACATCAGCCCAACGAAGGGCAGCCAGTTCATTGCGCCTTGCTCCGGTCAATAACAGCCCTTGCAGGTATGCGCTGATAACAGGGTTTCCGATTTGCTTTACGGCTGCGAACCATGCAGGCAATTGCTCACGCTGTAGCACGTCATGCTTGGCCTTGGCCTTGCCTAGGCTTTCGCGGGCATCCTTGCTCTGTGCTGCGTTGCTTGTAACGATTGCTTTATATGTGGGGTGGCGAGCGCACCAGAATAAAAACGCTCTCAATAATCGAAGGGCAAGGCGGGCGCGTGTCGGGCGGGTTGTGGCTTCCAGCTTTGCCCACTCTGTCACCAGTTCGGGGGTTAGGTCAACAAGGCGAACAGCGGCCAACGATGCTAGGTTGCCGGGTTCGGTCAGCTTGTGGCTGCGTTTCCGATTTTCACCACCGGGCTGCATAACCTTTTCATGGTCGCGTAAGTGAACGGCAGACCAAAAGGGCTTGCGAGCGGCGATATATTCCAGCCATGCAATGCCTACTGTCACAGATTCGCGGGTTTGCCGTGCTTTCTGGGCGGCGGCTTCGGCTTCCTTGGCTTGTTGCTTGGCAACCTGTGCGGCTTCCTTGTCTGCCTTCACTTGGCGCGGGTCTAATTTATCGTCTATTAAGGTTTGCAGTCGGCGGGCTTCGGCTTGCGCGTCCTTGATGCTCCACACTCTTACATCACCAATAGTGACACGCATGGAGCGCCCTTTAACCTTGGCT
>JAJXZA010000257.1 GCA_021780285.1 Planctomycetota bacterium | reverse complement strand
AGATGAAATCCCAGGATATGATCAACACTTGGGAGACTATCCGCCAGGATGACAAGCAGACGGTCCATCTTCCAAAAGCCGTGCTTATTAAAGAGTTTACGGACGGCGCCTTTGGAACACTCGATCCCTTTTCCATGGTGTTCTGGCCCAGCGAGGTGGCCGATTTCAAAAAGGAGATGAGCGGAACTTTTGGCGGCGTTGGCATCGAAATTACCACCGATAACGGCATGCTTAAGGTCATCAGCCCGCTTGTGGGAACCCCGGCTTTTCGTGCGGGCATTGAGGCTGGCGACATCATCGCAACCGTCAATGGGCGCAGCACCGCAGGTATGAGCATCAATCAGGCCATCCGGCGGATTATGGGCAAGCCCAATACTTATGTGACGTTGGGTATACAGCGGCTGGGCCATAAGGGGCTTATTCAGTTCCGCCTCATGCGCGTGAACATTGAAGTTCATTCCATCAAAGGTTGTAAGCGCAACCCTGCCAGCGACCAGTGGCAGTATATGATTGATCCAACCAACCGAATTGGTTACATCCGCGTCACGCAATTTCAGCAAGACACCGCCGAACAGTTGCAGCACGTGCTGCACCACCTCCTGCGACACCATGTGCGCGGGCTGATTATTGACCTGCGATTCAACCCCGGCGGCTATTTGGAAACCGCGCTCAAAATGGTCAACATGTTTGTAAACCAAGGCACGATTTTGTCCATCCGCGGCAGGTCTACCACGCCCCATTCATGGGCCGCGCAAGGCGATCCGCTGGTACCGCTGAATGTTCCATTAATCGTCCTTATTAACCAGGATAGCGCCAGCGCCTCAGAGATCTTTTCGGGTGCTATGCGCGATCTGCATCGCGGGCTTATTGTTGGCCACCGCAGCTACGGCAAAGGCAGTGTTCAAAATGTTATTCCCATCGGGCAGAATGCCAACGCACTGCTCAAGCTCACCATGAATTACTATTATCTGCCCAACGGCGAATGTATTCAGCGGCAGGATCATGCCCATGTATGGGGCGTGCAGCCCGATGTAAATGTACCGTTTTCGCCTAAACAACTCATCGCGTTGCAGATGGCCTGGCAAAATGACGATATTATTCCGGCCAACGGTGATAAAGCGCCGATAACAAAACTGTTGCCGGCGCACCCGCTTAAGCAGCAGGAAGCATTCGATACGCAGCTTGACACCGCCCTGCTGCTGATGCGGCTGCAGTTGGTGCAATCACAATAATTGCGGAGTTAACCACGGATGCCCTCCCGACGTGACGTAATCTGTCAGGTAGTAAGCCTCACCGGAGCCGCCCTCTGCGCTCTGATGACGCTTTACCTGAGCATCCGATACCTTGCCGCTCCTCACGATCTACTCGATTGGGCTGTCCAAATTTGCGCGGCCTTAGTGGTCGCCATCATCATTTATTTTCTCATCTGGGGTCATTTTCAGCGACCAGCCGCAACCTCCAAGGTCGCAATGGAAGCCACCTCCACGCACGTCACCGAAGGCAAGGCCTGAAATTGCCCTCTTGGTGCCTGCCGGCAAATGCTTTCCCTTAAACTTTGTTAAACTGCACACGAGCACCGCCAGCAATTCATCGTACAATCCGTGCCCAAAATACGATAAACCACCCGCAATAGTTGCAAATTACGCCTATTTATTAGGCAACACACTTATGACGAACACTCTAGTCGCCAAAATCACTGCGACATTTTTGACGCGCACCATATACCACTATATTCCTGGACGAGAAAGTTATATAAGCTATTATTAAATAATATCTTATAGCAAATCTGCGGCCCAGCTTAACCACCCGTAATCCACTATAATGAGTAAGAATATGCACGAATTACAAGCAAGTTGCACGATCTTTGCTATATTAAATAGCATGGATACCATGAAACGAGATGGTATTCGGAACCGGCAATAGCTATAAGCCTGCGGCCCAAGGCGAGATGGCCCGGCATCTATTGCAGAATTGACTGGGCGTACCGGCAACCGCGGAGAAGCATAAATGCTGGACCGAGCTGAACTGGAACTTTTGGTATTGACCGAAATCAGCCGCGTGCTGTCCTCCGGACTGGATTTGCATGCGGTATTCGACCAGACCATGCACGTGCTGGGCGAAAAGCTCCACATGCAGCGCGGTTCAATGGTTCTTATGGATGACGCCTCGGCCAAATTACAAATTGAAGCGGCCATTGGCCTGACCCCCGAAGAGATGCAGCGCGGACGTTATGAAGTGGGTGAAGGCATCACCGGGCAGGTAGTTGCCACCGGCACGCCCCGGGTGGTTGCCGACATCAGCAAAGATGACCGGTTTTTAAACCGCACCAAAGCCCGCTCGCCTGGTGCCAATGAGGTGATCAGCTTTATATGCGTGCCCATTATGGTTGACGGACACGTTGTCGGCGCCTTATCGGTGGATAAACACTTTGTAGACATCGCCACCCTGCAAAGCGATCAGCGGCTGCTGGAAATCATCGCCGCTTTCATCGCCCAGGCACTCAAGATTAACCGCATCGTCGCGAAGGAACGAGAAGAGTGGCTGGAAGAACGTCGCCAACTCCGCAGCACATTGGAAAGCAAATACAAGTTCGACAATATCATCGGCTCGGCACCGGCGATGCTCGAAGTTTTCGACACGGTCGCCCAGGTCGCCACCAGCCGCGCCACGGTTCTGCTGCTGGGCGAAACCGGCACCGGCAAAGAACTCATCGCCAAGGCCATTCATTTTAATTCCAACCGCGCTGACAAGCCCTTTATTCGCGTCAACTGCGGCGCTCTTAGCGGCACCCTGCTGGAGTCCGAACTTTTCGGCCATGTTAAGGGAAGCTTTACGGGGGCCATCCGCGACAAAATGGGCCGGTTTGAAGCGGCCAATGCCGGCACGCTCTTTCTCGACGAAATCGGCACCATAGACACCAGCCTGCAGGTGAAGCTCCTGCGAGTGCTGCAGGAGCGCGAGTTTGAACGCGTCGGCGACAATCAAACCGTGCGGGTGGATGTGCGCATCATTGCAGCGACCAATCTTAATCTGCAGGATGAGGTGGCCAAAGGCCGCTTCCGCGAAGACTTGTTCTACCGCCTTAACGTGGTCACCATTAACCTGCCGGCCTTGCGCAGTCGCCGGGAAGACATCCCCAGACTCATTGATTTTTTTCGCGACAAGTTTAATGCCGAAAACGGTAAGAATCTCAACAAAATAAGCCGCGACATGCTCAATGTGCTTGTCCGATATCCTTGGCCCGGCAATGTGCGCGAATTAGAAAACGCCATTGAGCGAGCCGTGGTGCTTTGCCGCGGGGACACACTCACCGAGGAACTGCTCCCCACAGCCATACGCGCCTTTGCCCAACAGGGCAAAAATGCCGCCGCCAGCGAAGATCTTGATGGCCTGACCCTGCGCCTCGCGACGCAGTCGCTTGCCGAATACGCCAGCCGGGAGGGGCAAATCTACGACCTGGTGGTACGACAGGTTGAAAAATCGCTGATCGAGCAGGCGATGGCGCACTGCCACGGCGTTAAACTGCGCGCCGCGGACTTTTTGGGCATCAACCGCAACACGCTCAATAAAAAAGTCAAGGAACTCGGCATAACCGCCAACGACGATTCACCGGCCGAGGCTGAAACCTGACACCGCCAAGACAACCCGGCCCCCGCCGGTTACATTCATACCATGCGAATGCCCCTTAGCGTCACAACCTTAACGCACGCGCAGGCCTGCCGCACCATCAGCCAATACGCCGGCACCTGCAACGCTCGCCGGCCGTGGCGCTGGGCAGCGCGTTGCATGCTAGCGGCCCTTGTAATGCCAACCCTGACTTCCGTCGCGAAACCACAACCCACGCTGGCTCAACTGCAACTTGAGATTAACACCCTGCAGCATGATGTCGTCGCATTGCAGCAGGCACAGAGCAACCGCCAATTCGACGCCTGGCAAGCCGATCGTATCCGTTCAATAGCGGCAGCCGCCATTGCCGCATCGCTGCGCCACCCGCCGCCCATAACCGCCGGATATCGCGCCGAGGGCTTTTTTATTCAATCGTCCGATCGCAGTTTTCAACTCAACATCAACGCGGTCCTGCAGGTGCGATACACCTTTTCCGCAGACGAGGCCACCGGCTATCAAAACCTGCATTTGGATGGCACACCAGCCGGCACCCCTTCCGCCGGCGACGCCAGCGGTTTTGGGCTGCGCCGGGCGCGGCTGATTCTATCCGGGTATCTCCAGCATTCCCTTATTTATTCGTTCGCCGGCGATTTTGCGGGCTTCAGCAGCAACGCCGGCAATTTCCAAATTCAAGACACCTGGCTGGGTTGGCGCTTCGCCCGCTGGCTAAAGCTGCGGGCAGGAGCCATGCTGGTGCCCTTCACACGCTATGAGTACATTGCCTCCGGCACAGAGTTGCCGGAGTACCCCATGATCGCCGAGCCGTTTGACGCCATCAGTTCTCTCGGCATAGATGCTATGGGGCTGCTGAACCACAACCACATCAGCTACAATCTGCAAATCAACAACGGTTCGCGCGCCAAGTTTGGCAATCCTCTCACGCTCGATAATCGCCTCGGTTTTTATGGCCGGGTTCAATTAGCTGGCGCCGGAACCGTTGCTGATTTCCACGATTCGCCAGACCTGCAAAACCACCAGCATCTGGTCTGGATGATTGCAGCCGCGGCCGGCTTTGAATCGCAAAACTCATCGGCTACAGCCTACCCGGCACCGCAAAAAACACTTCAAATTCCGGGGCTATCCACTCCCACCGGCGCGGGTTTTTATCCACCTTACGTTGCCAACGGCAACCTGTACCGCGCCGCAAGCGACCTGCACGCCAAGTACCGGGGCTTGGCATTCAATGGAGCCGTCTATCTGCAGCAGATCAACGACGCATTACCCGCCGGCCAAACCACCGATCTTTTCCGTCAGGCGTTTGGGCGCTCAAGCCTGTGGCAACTTGGCTACTCGGCCGAACTGGGCCAGTTTATAGTGCCCCACCGCTGGGAAGTTGTCGGACGATTTGATCAACTGCTTAATCAAGGCGGCAACAAAACATGCCAGGAATACACCGTCGGGCTTAACTATTATCTTTATGGTGAACACGCCAAGGTACAATCAGCGGTCACATACATCCCCAATGGCGCGGCCCTCACCGATCCCTTCGCCGGCACCGTCGCCAACACACAAGACATCATTGGCGAAATACAGGTGCAGTTGAAGTTTTAATTTGGGCCTATGCGCACGCCGACGCTCTGCGCCAGCATGACTTGCCTCATCGCCCGAACACACTTTTCTTTACAGTAAATCTTCCCATGCGTTCAGCGATGTTGCCGCTCGCCCCTGAGTTTGCGCCCCAGCGGCCGTCCAGCGGACGTCCAGCAGCCTGCATTTGCGGCGATATGTATTTTCGACAGATTGCCTTCGCTGGTTACATAACGGCCAGTATCAACCGCTTCAAGCCGAGGGTATAATTCACTGCCGTGGGCGGCGGCACACGCGTT
This sequence comes from Planctomycetota bacterium, assembly GCA_021780285.1. Taxonomy (GTDB): domain Bacteria; phylum Planctomycetota; class Phycisphaerae; order WQYP01; family WQYP01; genus JABEVB01. Next base: position 5,215 of record JAJXZA010000257.1, on the reverse strand, counting down.
TCGCCGATGAACCCCAGCAAAACTTAATCCAAACAGGAAAGAAATACTTGATAAATCAAAAGCAACCAGATGCGACAGCAGTTCAACCTCGCACCATTAATTGGCTGGCCGTGCTGGCGGCCGCGTGTGTGTTGGGCCAGATGATTTTACTGACCGCCCAACCTCGCCTGCCCGGCCAGCCCACCAGCATACGTATCATGTTTTTAGGCCTGGCTGCTCTGTGCATCGGCAGTTTCGCCCTTATCTATCAGGTGAAAGTGCGGCAAAGCCTCATCTTCGGTCGGCCGCTCGCCGCGGTGGCCATGGTGGCCGGTATCATGCTCTTTGCCGTGCCCAATGTAAAACTCTACCAGTGGATGAAAGACCGGCAATTTGCGCACATGCAGGCCATCGCCAATGCCTGCCTTGCCTACGCCAGCGAAAACCATGGAGTTTTCCCGCCAAGCCTGGCTGTGCTGCTAAAACAAAAAGCCTTCCCGGTCACTGATTTAAGTGATCCCACCAATGGCCGCAGCCCCTATGTTCTGCCGCCAGACGCCAAAAAGCTTTCCGCCCACAAATTTGACCAGCTCATTCGCCAGAACTCCGATTTTCGCTATGTAGGCGCAGGCGTAAGCAATGCGGTTAAAACACTTCCGCCCGCCGAGTTATCCAAGGTGTTCATTCTCTACAAAACCGCCCAGCTTACCGGCGCCGGCGGCCCTATGGCATTTGCCGACGGCAGCGTGCGTTACATTTACGGCGATCAGATGGCACAAACACTCAAAGTCTGCAACGCCGTGCGTCGCCGCATGAATCTTCCGCCGCTTGCCTTCGGCGGAACAGCCACATTTGGCAACAGCGCTGCCACAACGCAAAAATAAATCATCACGCCGTTGCATATGGCGTTGGTTGAAAACAAAAACAGCCACCTGCGGTCATTAGACGCAAGCGGCTGTTGGCTTATGTAATTAGCGGCCAAAGCTGCCGCAGTCTCGGCTGGCACATTGCCTGCCAAGGCTTGGCCTCATTATGGCCTACTTGGCGTCGAGCTTGACGGTCTTCCACTCGCCGTGAGTCTTAACCAGTATCCGGCTTGGAATCACCACATGGGTGGCCTTGTCAATTTGGCCGGTAATCTTCGCCTGATCACCGACATAGTTCGACAGCACATGTGGGTCAACCACCAGCGTCCATGCATGGCCATGCACCAAAATGCCCGCCGGCAATCCAGAATTAAGACACATCTTGCCGCATCCCTTGCCGTGCTTGCGGCCCGTAGCACCTACGGTTGAGTAGCACTTCATGTCAAGAATTTCACCCTTGACCGTAACCATTTTCAGCGTGGCCTTGGCAAACGAAACCGTACTGGCCATGCCAATGGCGCTCGCCACCGACAATGCCATCACGAGGCTGCGAATTGAGCGTTTCATAGTAATAACTCCGTGAGAATTTCAGCCGCCGGTCACGAGCAACACACCCATGAGCCTGCATGCATCTAGAACTTACCCCTATATACGCTCAGCAGATCCGCCTGGATGAACCCAAGCAGCGCAACCAACGCGTTCTCACCGTCGCAGCTTCTATTATACCCAATGATCTGCGGCTTCAACAGCACGGTGGTTAAAGCTTGACCACCTTCAGCAGATCTCGAACATGCTGCACCGAAGCATCAAAGAGACCCTTCTCTGCGGCAGTAAGCTTAACCTCAATAATCTGCTCAACGCCCCCGGTGCCCAGCTTCACAGGCACACCCACAAAGTAGCCGCCCACACCATATTCCCGATCGCAGTACGCCGCACACGGTAATACCCGCTTCTTATCCTTAATGATTGCTTCAGCCATTTGCACGGCCGCCGCCGAGGGCGCATAGTACGCCGAACCCGTTTTAAGCAATCCCACAATTTCCGCCCCGCCGCTGCGCGTACGCTTGACGATAGCATCAATCTTGTCGGCAGACATCAGTTCCGGCAGCGGAATACCGCCCACGCTGGTGTAGCGCGGCAGCGGCACCATGTCATCGCCGTGGCCGCCCATCAGCAGCGCCTGAATGTCTTCCACGCTTACGCCCAATTCCGCCGCAATAAACGACCGATACCGGGCGGTATCCAAAACGCCAGCCATGCCCACCACACGCTTCGCCGGAAATCCGCTGACCTTGTGCGCAACGTACACCATCGCGTCCAGCGGGTTAGACACCACAATCAATACGGCATTTGGCGACGCCTTGGCCACCTGCTCCGCAACCGATTTTACAATCTCGCAATTTTTAATCAGCAGATCATCGCGACTCATGCCGGGTTTGCGCGCCAAACCTGCGGTAATAATCACAACATCGCTGTTGGCCGTTGGCTCGTAGCTCGTCGCCCCGGTCAACAAAGCGTCATACCCCTCGATCGGCGCCGCCTCAGCAAGGTCCAAAGCCTTGCCCTGCGGCACGCCGTCAATCTGCGGTATATCCACCAGTACTACATCGCCGAGTTCCTTGGCCGCCGCCCAGTGGGCTGCCGTTGCACCGACATTGCCTGCGCCAATTACGCTGATTTTTGCTCGTTTCATGATTGTGTTAATCCTTATAAAAAACACCGCTGAACATTCAGCGAAAAGCTATTTGTAAACCAAGCGGCGCGGCCTTGCAAATCTCGATAGCCGCGCCCCGGCTGCTTGCTCTATACTATCTAGAGCTCAAGAGCTTGCAGTCTGTAAGCCTGATAGCTCATGAGCTACTACCTAGCCACGGAGTCAAGATAGGTTTATGTCCGCACGCCAAGCCAAAACATCCGCTCGCCCGCCCGCTAAAAGCACAGCCAGCGCCCTGCCGTCACCCGACGAACTCCAAATGATTTACTGGCCTGCGGAAATCCTCAAAACCCCGGCCGCTCCCATCACCAGTTTCACGCCTGAATTGCGGGCCATCGCCTTGGCCATGCTGCAACTCATGCAAGAACACAAGGGCGTAGGCCTCGCCGGACCCCAGGTTGGCTTACCCCTGCGCATTTTTGTCATGTCCGAGACCGGCAAAGCCGCCGATGGGCGGGTGGCCATAAACCCCGTTCTCACGCTCGACGGCCCAACCGAACAAGCCGAGGAAGGATGCCTTTCTATTCCGGAGGTGCGGGCAAATATCGAACGTCATACCATAGCCCGCCTGCAGGCGATGGACCTTAATGGCTGCATGCAGCAAATTGAACTGACCGGTTTTGCCGCTCGAATTGCCCAACACGAAAGCGACCACCTCGACGGCATTCTCATTCTCGACCGCATGTCTGGGTTGGCCAAACTTGCCAACCGGCCCGCACTTTTAGAACTGCGCGCCGCTGCTGATCAAGCTGCCAAGCGTAAGTCCCGCTGACGGTCCCTCCGTCGCATATCCAGGCAACGCACCATGCCATCGCCCAACTGTTCAAATGATGTAACCGCTCTCATCGCCCTGAAATCTCATATCCCGCGGTTCTCGTTCATCTCTCTTCTGCCCTTGCTCGATCCGCCGCCGCAGGTCCCGCACAATCGCGATATTTTCCCTCGCAGCCGCGCCCGCCGTCGGGCTTTCAAGAAGTTCGGCAAACTGCTTTTCGGCTTTGACCAACTCCGCCGAACGCATATAGCACACCCCCAGGTTCAGCCTGGCGTCATCGCCGACAATCCGCGGATCAAAGCTGCAACTCTGGTCATAAGCCTGCTGTCGGCCCAAATCAATGAGCTTATTAAGCAGCACCGCCGCCTGCGTAAAATTCTCTTGATCGTAATACCACTGCGATTCGAGCCAAATAAGCGGCGCGGAATTTGGAAACCACCGGTTGGCCAAACCATGCAGTTCGCTGCGTGTAAACGGGCTTTGCGACACTGTCGGCGTCATTCGCATCAAATGCTCCAAAAGCGCCGCGGCCATCACACTCGGTGCAACCATATCATCGCGATGCTTATAAAGCAGCTCGGTCGCCTGCCGCAGATAGCCGTGGCCGCGCGGGTCACCCAGCAGCAGCAGCGTGCGGCCCAACTCCACAAGATAGTAAAAGCGGTCCGGGCGATCGCTCAATTCCAATTCCAGCAGCGCCGCGTCCTGCCGCAGGCGAGCCATCCGCTGTGCACCAGCATAGCCATCATGGCGCAGCACCACGTCGCTCGGACTTATCTTTTTGTTGATCTGCTGCGCAATCTGCGGCAGCGGCGGCGAGAAATCGGGATGACACCGCCCCGCAAACCGTGCGTCCGAACGACGCCGGAACAGTCGTAAGTGCCGCATCAGCGAAAGATTTTCAGGCTGGGCTTCATCCAGAACATCCTCCCGCGTTATAAAAAAACCGAGTGCGTCGTCCGCGGTCGCACACCGGCGAATTTCCATAATGCACTGCGGCAAAAGCCACTCATCCGATTCCATTAAAAAAATCCAATCGCCGCCGGCCATGTCCACCGCGGCGTTCCACACGGCTGAGAGATCGCTGTTCCATGGCGTCGCCACCGCCCGGGCGCCAAACTGCGCCGCGACTTTTAGCGCCCCATCATCCGCGCCGGCCACCACCACAATCAGTTCATCCGCTACGGCTTTTACCGATTCCATGGCTCGCGGAAGATGCAAACCATCATGATGCACAATCAAACAAACACTTATGCTCATGGCAGATTATAAGCACAACCACGTGCACCTTGGCAAACGTCAGTCAATGGCCGCCGGTATTAACCAGCCTATAACCCAACGCGAACGATAATGCCCCCAGCCGCATGATCGCTTCATGCGGCTACGCACACGCAAGCCAAGCCCCTCTCGCCCCCGAAGTCCCTCCCTCGTCACCCATCGGGTTTGAACCATGGAAGGCGAAATCCCGATGGGGCAGGAACCACCCCACCCCGCTTAGCGCCGCAGCCTGCTGCGGGTGCCCCAAATACGCCAGCCGCCCCGCCGCCGCGCAGCACAGCGACCACGTCCAAAAGCGCAGCGCCGTTGAGCCAAGGAAGGCGAAATCCCGATTGGGTAGGAACCAACTATCGGGACTCTACTTTTCTACTATCTCCATCTACCCTCTCGCGGCCCGCAGGCCGCGCGGCGGCTTGCTTCACCCTGATGTCTATTGATAGCCAGACCCGGTAGAGTAGAGGACTCAACCTCGCGTAAACCGCGGACGAGCCGTGGTTGCGTAGGTTGAGTCCCCCCTCCTCGAACCGGACGAGCAGTTTTCCCGCATCCGGCTCTCTCGGTATCTGTCTTCCGAAAGCTTTGGCAGGGCAGCGGGCAGAGCCT
>JAJXZA010000335.1 GCA_021780285.1 Planctomycetota bacterium | reverse complement strand
ATGCCGGATAACGCAGACGCTATGTTGGCCTTGGAGGCATTACATCAAAGTGACCTCTGGCAAACCTTCTGGAAATCCAAGTTTAATCGTGCCGCCTGAAAAATTGGCAGACCCGGGCGTTATGGGCGGCAATTTAATCATTCATCGCCGTGATCAACTGCGTTATGCTACGCAATGCGCCCCGGCAAATGTTTTTGTCGGTAATACCGCGGAACCACCATGCGATCCATCTGCCGTTTTTCGGCAATATCCTCGTTGCGCAACCCTTCAGCCGCATCCAGAACAATGTTCGCTCGAACAACCAACCGTGCGGGTGTGCTACGGCCACGGGATCACCGCAACAGCTTCGCTCGATCCTCATCGCTCAACGTGATCTGAGGGGTAATTTGCATAACGTTCTCCGTTACAGGAGAACAACGCTCCAGACTCAAACACGCTGCATCAAAATATAAGACACCACAATAGAGGCCCAAGTGGAGACGTTCCGCCTGATCTAAAAAGATCATGCGATTTTGAGTGCCGATGTGCGAATGTCGGGCTACCGCCGGCCGCCATCGGCAAAACTGTTGAGAAAATCTTTATTGTTCGGATATTTTTTCAGAGCCTTAAGCAGCGCGTCCATCGCCTGCACCGGGTCGCGCTGAATCATCTGCCGACGTAAAAGGCCGGACTTGCGGGCCATTTCCACGCCCAGCAGCAACTCCTCCTTACGCGTGCCCGATGCCGGCAGATCTATCGCGGGCCAAACACGCCGATCCGACAACTTGCGCGAAAGCACCAGTTCCATATTGCCGGTGCCCTTAAACTCCTGAAAAATCAAATCGTCCATGCGGCTGCCCGTTTCAATCAGAGCCGAGGCGATAATCGTCAGCGATCCGCCGTGTTCAATATTACGCGCTGCGCCGAAAATAGACCGCGGCTCCAGCAGCGCGCCAGAGTCAACGCCGCCCGACATGGTGCGACCCGAACTACCCACAAAATGATTAAACGCTCGCCCCAGACGCGTAATCGAATCCAGCAGCACCATCACATGATGGCCAAACTCAACCATGCGCTTCGCACGCTCTATAACCGTACGCGCCGTGCGAACATGCGAGAGCACATCTTCGTCGTTATTGCTCGCCCAGACCTCAGCCTTAAGTGATCGCCGAAAATCGGTGACTTCCTCGGGCCGCTCGTCAATGAGCAGAATAAACAGCTTCATGTCTCGATGATTGGTCAATACCGCCTCGGCAATCTGCTTAAGCAGCGTCGTTTTGCCGGTTTTGGGCGGCGCGACTATCAGCCCGCGCTGGCCGCGGCCGATGGGCGTGAGCAGGTCCATAATACGCATAGATTCCGGCCCGCCGGGCGTTTCCAGCCGGATGCGATCGCGGGGGTCTATCACCGTTAAATCGCCGAAGCTCGGCATCTGATAGTATTCTTCCAGCGTGCGGCCATTTACCGATGTAACGTCGGTAACCTGCGGCGCCGGCCCTTTACCGTTGGCCTGCACCTCCGCTGTTATAATAAGCCCCGGGCGCAAGAAAGCCTTCTGTATCAACTCCACCGGAACCATGGGATCGGCCGGCACCGGCTTGTACTTACGCGCCTCCGATCGCAAAAATCCGTGGCCTTTGTCAACTATTTCCAGCAGGCCTGTAACCTGATCCGGCATAAAAAACCTTCCACCAGTAACAACTATTCAACAGGTAAAAACCACGAAACACTCGCAGTACAACCGGCCTGACCGCCGCCAGCCGTTGGCTGCATGACCCACGCGCCGGCAGGCCTACATACTGCGGGCATGCCGCTTGCGCGAACGAATCAAATCGGGCTTGTCGGTAATAATGCCCGATACTCCCATCGCTCCGCACGCGGCCGCCGCGCCGGCATCATTGACCGTATAGCACCATAAACGAAGGCCCGCCTTATGCACCGCGTCGGCCACAGCTTGGGCGACCGCACCAACATCCAGCACCACAAGCGTAGCGCCCAAATCCAGGGCACGCCGCAGCAGCGAGCTGTGCCATGTTTCAGCCAGCAAACCCACCCGCAACGATGGCAAATCGCGCCGCACCGCTGCGATAATCGCAGGCTCAAAACTCAAAACCACCGCATCGGCAAGGGCATCGTGCGGCTCCAGAATCTCGCGAAGCACCGAAGACTCAAGCGGCACCTTGAGTTCCAAAACCGGCAAAGCCAGGCCCGCTATAGCGTGCAGCGCTTCATCCAGGGTTGGAATTCGGGTGCCCGCAAAACGGGGATGCTTCCATGACCCGGCATCCAGCCGCAACAGGTCTATCCGCGACAACTCGCTCACGCGGCCCGAACCATTGGTGGTCCGATCAACCGTTTCGTCATGCAGCACCACCGGGACGCCGTCCGAAGTCAGCCGAACATCCAGTTCGACCGCCGGACAACCCAAGCGGATCGCTTCATCAAAAGCGGCTACGGTGTTCTCTGGAGCGTACGCCGATGCTCCTCGATGGGCAATCGCCATAATCGAGGCATTCGACATGTGCTTTAGTATAACAAACCCTACAGCCAAGGCAAAGGTCAGGACGCTTTTGCAATATCTCGGCGGCCCAGTAAACGCAAGGTTCAGTTGGCATACCCCGGCGGCGGTGCCCCGAGACGAGTCGCCATAACCTGCGATTCCTGCTTCCCATCGAGGTAACCGTTCACGGGCCAAAGTGGCGAAATTAGGCAATAAATGAGGGTTCCTGACCGTATGCGACCGATTTGGGTGCATTTTTTACTCGGATGGCC
>JAJXZA010000238.1 GCA_021780285.1 Planctomycetota bacterium | reverse complement strand
CAGCTTGGCAAGTCCACGAGTTTATCGCGGATCATGCAATGTGTACGGTTTTGTAACCGGCGGATGGCACCCAGCCTTGGCGAAAGGTGTTGCATGAGTTGCATGGCGACATTTGAGCGCGGTTATGTTGCGGCATAACGCGCATTTGCCGATGTCACCGGCGGGGTCCGTCCCTCCGTCGGTTCGGATGGCTTGCCATCTGAATGTGACTGCATTGCCTGCAGCGCGGTTTATGGAGGCTTTTATCGCCTCCTGACTGCGGGGCGCAATGCATACGCATGAGTGTCGTTGCCGGTATCGGCAGCGAGTATCAGGGCGGTGGAGCTTGTGTCTCCACCGCGTTTGTTTTTGCGGAAGGCCGCGCGTGCGCCCCCGCTTAACCGGCGTGTCACCCTGCACACAAGGCCCGGCACGCCAAGTTACGCTTTAACCTTAGAGGCCCGATCATTATGAACCAGGATCTGCTGCGAATTGTGGACTCCATCGCCCGCGATAAAAATATCGAAAAAGATTCGCTCTTTAATGACATTGAAACCGCCTTGCTTTCGGCCGCCAAAAAGTTTTATGGCGAAACCGACGACGTCACCTGCACCATTGACCGCATGACCGGTGAAATTCAGGTTCGCAAGGAAGGCACTCTCATTGACTACCGCGAGTTTGGACGCATCGCCGCCCAGACAGCCAAACAGGTCCTCATCCAGAAAATTCGTGAGGATGAGCGCGGCAGCATCTATGAAGAGTTCGCCGACCGCCAGGGGCAGATCATCTCCGGAACCGTTGCCCGATCCGACGGCCCGGTCCTCTCGGTCAACCTCGGCCGCTGCGAAGGCTTTCTCCCCCGAAAAGAACAGATACCCGGCGAAACACACCAGGTCGGCGAACGCATCCGCTGTCTCGTGCTCGAGGTCAAAGACGCCGGCAATCAGGTGAAAATTGTTCTATCGCGTTCGCATCCCGACTTTATACGACGGCTTTTTGAGCTTGAAGTCCCCGAAGTACAGGAACGCATCATTGAAATAAGAGCGTTAGCCCGCGAGGCCGGCTACCGCACCAAAATCGCCGTCTCCTCCATTGACACCAAGGTTGATTGCGTGGGCGCATGCGTGGGCGTGCGCGGCAGCCGTATTAAAAACATCGTAGATGAACTCGGCGGCGAAAAAATAGACATCGTCCGCTGGAATGAGTCGTCACAGGTGCTTATCACCAACGCGCTCAAACCCGCCGAAGTCAAAGAAATATGCCTCAACTTTGAGTTAAACCGCGCCACAGTTGTCGTAGATGAATCTCAATTGTCGCTGGCCATCGGCAAGCGCGGGCAAAACGTCCGCCTCGCCGCCCGCCTCACAAACTGGGATATAGACATCCTCACGCCTGAAGAATACAGCAAGGGCCTTGATGATCTCGAAAAGGCCCTTCGCACCATCGAAGGCGTTGACGACAAATTCATGGAACGGCTCGTCACCCTCGGCCTCATCAATCTGATGGATCTCGATGAAGTCGGCAAAGAGCCGCTGATCAAAGAACTTGAATTGAGCGATGAACTCGCTGAAAAGCTTGTGGTAACCGCTCGCGAAGCCGCCAAGAAGGTTCAGGAAGAAGATGCCGCACGCAAAGCCGCGGCCGCCTCAGAGGCTGCTGCCGCCGCTCAAGCCGGGCAAACAACCGAAGGTGAAGAATCAACCGAGCCTGCGGAAACCGCAGAAGCCGGCTCTGCCAGCGAAGTCGAAGCGACCGCCCAAGCCGCGGACGCCGCAGAAGCGCCACCGGTCACCGGTTGACCGATGGCGGCGTCCTAACCAGGTTTGCCCCCGCTGCTTGTAAGCCAGCTATTTAAAGGGGCACATCACGGTTGAGCGAGACGCCTGTTGACGAAACTACAGCATCGCCGCCGAGGCTGAGGCTTTATGGCCGCAAAGCCATCCCGGCGAATGCTAATGGAGACTTGTTTTGAGCGTAAAGAAAGTAAAACTTTCCGATGTATGCAAAGAATTAGGCATCGAAACCAAGGCCGCCATCGCCAAATGGAAGGCCGAAGGATTTCCGGATGCGCCAAAAAATGCCAACACCGGCATCAGTCATGGCATGGCCGCCAACATTAAGGCATGGGCCGCAGATGGCTCGCTCAAAGACTTTGCGCCCAAAGAAGAAAAAGCCTCAGCCAAAAAGAAGGTCCCAGCCAAAACTACCCGCACCCGCACCTCGCGTAAAAAAGTCGCCGGCGAACAGCACGATCACAATATTGAAGATCAAGGCGCAGTCGCCATTGCCGAACCACCCGAATCAGATGTTCAAGAGGCCGCTCCAACCGATACACCAACCCTCACCGAGTTGGAGCCTTCGATTGAAGCCAAAGAGACGCCCGTGCCGCCGGCATCGCTGCGATCCCCCGACACGGGCGCACGCACCCATCCGGTAGCCGAACCAGACGCTCAAAGTCTGGAACAAACCGCCGCAAAGGAAGCCGCGTCGGCCGCCAAAGCACCCGAGGTGCCCGAAAAACCCGTCCGCCCCACCATCGTGCCGCGCGGCGTACCGAATGTTGTCGCAAAGCCTACGGTTGTCGCCGTTGGCCCGCGCAACGTACCCGCGCCGGCGCAGCTTCAAGGCCCCAAAGTGGTGCGCATGGACAAACCCGACAACCTCGCAGCGCCTCGCAGTCGGCCGCGACCTGCCTCCACGGGCTACTCGCCAACCATGGGGCCTTCTGATCGCCCAAGCTCTTCCGGCTCAGCCGGGCATCGGGGTAAGAGCCGTTATGGCGCAGCCCCCATTGATGATGATGATGGACGCTCACCCAAACGCAAAGTTTCACGCTATGCCGCCAGTAAGGCCATCCCACCCGTTGTAGACCCCATTCGCGAATGGCGCGAGGCCGACCTGCTCGATCGAGCCGAACGGCTCGCATCGGCCACCGGCGGCGGCCTTCGCCGGCGCCGCAGCGAGCTTTCTAAATTGCAAAACCGCGGCCAGGCCCCCCATGTGCCTGTACAGCGCCCCAGCTTCATTGAAATTATTCCCCCGGTCACCGTGCGCGAGCTTTCCGAACTTCTTAGCGTGCGAACCGGCGAATTGCTTAAACGCCTGATGAATCAGGGTGCCATGGTCACCGTCAATCAATCGCTCGATGCCGACGTGGCCGGCGTGCTGGCGCTCGAATACGGCGTTGAGTTAAAAATCAAACAGAAGGAATCGCTCTACGCCGCCATTGAACGCCAATTCAGCGAGCGCGAAAAAGACGCTCCAACTACTCCGCGGCCTCCCATTGTCACCATCTTGGGCCATGTGGATCACGGCAAAACCAGCCTGCTTGATAAAATTCGCTCCGCCAATGTCGCCGCAGGCGAAGCGGGCGGCATTACCCAGCACATTGGCGCTTATACCGTCACAACCACCGGTTCCGACGGGCAAACCAAGCGCGTCACCTTTTTGGATACCCCCGGCCATCAGGCGTTTACCGCCATGCGAGCTCGCGGCGCCAACCTCACCGATGTGGTCGTTTTAGTCATTGCCGCCGACGATGGCGTTATGCCGCAAACCGTCGAATCCATCGCCCACGCCAAGGCGGCTGGCGTGCCGATCGTCGTGGCGCTCAACAAGATAGACAAGCCCGAAGCCAATGCCAACAAAGTTCTCGGCCAGCTCGCCGAAAACGGCCTGAACCCCACCGAATGGGGCGGCGATATTGAAGTGGTGCGAACCAGCGCCACAACAGGCCAGGGCGTCAAAGAACTTATTGAATACCTCGATTACACCGCTACCCTGCGCGAACTTAAAGCGTCGCCCCAACTGCCCGCCCGCGGCACCGTTATCGAAGCGTTTATGGATCCGCTCCGCGGCGTGGTGGTGCGTGTCATGGTGCAAAATGGAACCCTCCACGTTGGCGACTCGCTCGCCTGCGGCCCCGCCGCCGGTCGGGTGCGGCTGCTCGTGGATGACAAAGGCAAGTCCATTCAGGAAGCCGGGCCCGCAACACCTTGCGAAATCATCGGGCTTGATAATGTGCCCGTCGGCGGCGATCCGTTCTATGTTGTAGACGACCTGGCGCACTCCAAGGATATCGCCCAGGAACGCGCCCGCGCCGACCGCGAAGCCGAAATCTTCCAGCGAACCAAAGTCACTCTCGAAAATCTCAACGATGCCATTCGCGCCGGTCAGGTTAAAGAGCTTAACATGATCCTCAAGGCCGATGTCCAGGGCTCCGTGGACGTGCTGCGCCAAACCATGACGCAGGAACTCTCCAAGGAAGTACAGGTTAAACTGCTTCACGCGGCGGTCGGCGGCATCAGCGAGAGCGACGTGCTGCTCGCTGAGGCTTCCCACGCGGTCATTGTCGGCTTCAGTGTAACGCCCGACGAGGCCGCGCGCAAGCTCGCCGAACAGCGCGGCGTAGAAGTTCGCCTCTACCGCGTCATTTACGAAATTACTGACGACATCCGCAAGGCCCTTACCGGCATGCTCAATCCCGAAAAGAAGGAGCAAACACTCGGCCATGCCGAAATTCGCCAGGTTATTCGCGTCAGCAAGGTCGGCAATATCGCCGGTTGCATGGTCACTGATGGTGTGCTGCAGCGTACCTGCAAGTATCGCCTCAGCCGCGATGGCGCCGTCGTCACCGATGGCCTTACGCTTGATTCGCTTAAACGCTTCAAGGAAGACGCCCGCGAGGTGCGCGGCGGGCTTGAATGCGGCCTCAAACTCGCCGGCTACGACGACATCAAAGTCGGCGACCAGCTTGAGGCCTACCGCGTGGTGGATGTGGCGCGCACGCTTTAATATGCCGTGGTTTCGCCCATAAATGCGGCGGCTCTAACAAGCCACCGCCATAAAGGCGCCACGCACAACCTCATGAAGATCGGCATTCTGCAAGTGTCGCTGCGCATCGGAGACGCGCTGAACCTCCGGGAGAAACATGGTGTGCTTAAATCGCTCAAAGACCGCTGGCGCAAACGTCACAACGTTTCCATCGCCGAAGTCGAATACCTTGAGCAACCCCAGCATGCCATGTTCGGCATCGCCATGGTCGCCAACGACAGGCGTTTTCTCGAAAGCGCACTGGCCAAACTTGTCGAAGAGCTTAAAGCCGAGCGACGGATGGAATTGCTCGACTTTCAAATTGAGATCATCGGCTGACCGGCCGGGCGGCCGGGCGGCATTGTTTGCCATCGGATAAACACTAACCATGAGCGTTCGACAGCAAAAGCTTGAATCACGCATCCACCGGCTGGTAAGCGAAGCGCTCCTGCGCGATGTGGACGATCCGCGCGTGCGCGGCCTTGCCACCGTTACGCGCGTTAAGGCCAGCCCCGACCTGCGCGAGGCCCGCGTTTATATCAGCATCCTCGGCGATGGCCCCCCGGGTACGGCCATGGCCGGCCTTAAGTCCGCGGGCAGCATCATCCAGCGGCGCGTTGCCGATGGCGTAGCCATGAAGTTTGCCCCCAAACTCAGCTTTGAGCTGGACCAATCCCTTAAAAAGCAGGCCGAGATACTGCGGATTATAGACCAAACAGCGGCTGAAACCCCGGCTCCCAAGGTCAGCCCGCCGCCAAGCGGTTGATCGCCGGTTTGCCCCGTCTGTATTACAATCGTGGCTGATATGAAAACAAACCCGATACCTTCACCCATACTTTGAGGCTTTATGAGCAAAACCAAGCAGAACATGGATGGACTTAAAAAACTCGCCGCGCGACTCATCAAAAATGCCCCCAGCCGCCATGCCGCCAAGGTAGACCCTTTGGTGCGGCTCGTGCGGGCCTTTTTGGAGTACGATGCCGATTCAGCCCGTGCCCAGGCCGCCGAAGAACGCCTTCTCCACTCCATGGTGGACTACAACGAATTGCGCGTGACTCCCGCCATCGAGCTTTCGGCCATTCTCGGCGTTCGCTACCCCTTTGCCGATTCACGCTGCTCGGCTTTGCATCGCACGCTTCAGGCCGTGTTTGATCGCGAGCACCACATGAGCCTTGAAAGCCTCAAAGGCATGAAAAAAGGTGACGTGCGCAACTACCTTAAAACCCTTGCGGGCATCAACCCCTACGTTGAAGCCGTTGTCGCGCTCGAATGTTACGACGTTCCCGCCGCGCCCGTAGACATGAAACTCACGCTCTGGCTGAAAAACAAAGGCGGCATTCCCGAGGAGTTTTCGCCCACCGACGCACAGCAAGCCCTGGAAAAACTCATCAAGGCTTCTGACATGCTCGCGTTTTACCGCGGCGCACGCCGCGAGCTTGACGACTGGTCGCCCAAGGTCTGGCCCGCCGTCGCCAAAATTCCCTCGCCCATGCTGGCGCCTCCCGTCGAAGGCGCCGCGGCAAGCGAGCCTCACGCCCCCGCAGCCGCCGCTCCCGAAAAACACGACGAAAAGGCCCCCAAAGGCAAGCCAAATACACCCGCACCGGCCGAGGCCAAACGCCCTGCCGCCAAAAACGCCCCTGCGCCAACCAAGGCCTCCAAGCCCACCGGAAACCTTGGCTCGGGCGGTAAGAGCAACAAGGCCAACAAGGCCAACAAGGCCGCCAAGGGCGGCAAAGCTGGTAAACACACCTGATCGCGCGTAGGCATCAGGCCGTCACCCGGCGGATAACATTTTTTAGTTTTGGCGACGACTTGCCGCGCCGCAACCATTGAATCGAAAACAGGAGTCTTTATTTATGCTTAAACCTAAAACCGATGTGCTTCGCCTTGGCATTCCCAAAGGCTCTTTACAAGATTCCACCATAGACCTCTTTGCCAAAGCCGGCTGGCGAATCAATGTAAGCGAGCGAAGCTATTTTCCTTCCATAGACGACCCCGCCATTGAAGTGGTCATGTTTCGCGCTCAGGAAATGTCGCGCTATGTTGAAGAAAATGTCATTGACGTCGGCCTCACCGGTTCCGACTGGATCCGTGAAAACAACTCCCAGGTGCAGGAAGTCGCGGAACTGGTTTACAGCAAGGCCACCAGCCGCCCCGCCCGCTGGGTTTTGGCCGTGCCGCAGGAATCATCCATCACCAAACCTGAAGAATTGCGCGATGGCGTCATAGCCACCGAATTGGTCAACGTTACCCGCGAGTATTTCGCCTCCAGAAACATTCCCATCAAGGTTGAGTTCAGTTGGGGAGCCACCGAGGTCAAAGCCCGACTGCTTGATGCGATTGTTGACATCACCGAAACCGGCTCGAGCATCAAAGCCAATAACCTCCGCATTATTGATACGCTGCTGGTAAGCACCACCCGCTTTATTGCCAACAAAGAGGCTTGGGCCAGCCCGGTTAAACGCGAAAAAATCGAAAACATCGCCCTGCTCCTGCAGGGAGCCATCAACGCACGCGAAAAAGTCGGCCTCAAGCTTAATGCCCCCCGCGAAAAGCTCGACGCCATTCTTAAAATACTTCCCGCCGAAAAGTCTCCCACTATTTCACCCCTGGCCGACGGCCAGTGGATCGCCGTTGAGGTCATCGTCGAAGAAAAGCTTGAGCGGGAACTCGTGCCGCAACTTAAACGCGCCGGTGCGACCGGGCTTATCAGCTACCCCCTTAATAAGGTCATTGCTTAAGCCGCCCCGGCGCATATACCCTGGCCCTGTAGGCTGGCAAAACCCGCCCTTTACGGTCAGAATGTTTCAGGATCAAAGCCATTGTTTGCTGGAACTGCCATGCAGCACCTCAACCTGACGCCCGCGATAAACGCCCCGGCTGCAAGTCCGGCAACTTGGGCTGCCGCACCCGCAACCGCTGCCTCTTCGCAGCCCGCCGGAGCCGCGGCATGGCAGCAATGGCGCGAGCTTTCTGTGCCGCACCATGCGGCCTGGGCGCAAAATGTTCTTGTGGCGGTTATCTGGATATTTGTGATTGCCGCCCTGCTTGGCCCTATTGTGGTTCGTTTTTCACGAAAACCCGCCGAAAACCGCCGCCCGCCTTCCGCCGGCTGGTAGCATAGCCGCCGCGCACGAGGTTGCGCGGCACACCGGAACAACCTTTGCTTTGGAGTTACACCATGCCTTCTGATTCGTCATTCGACATCGTAAACGAAGTTAACCTGCAGGAACTCGATAATGCGGTCGTGCAGGCCCAAAAAGAGATTTCCACCCGCTTTGATTTCCGCGGCACAACCGCCGGCGTCAGCGACCTTAACAAAAAAGAAAAAGAGCTTGTGCTTACCGCCGACGGCGAGCCGCAACTGGAAGCCGTGCTGCAGGTGCTCGTTTCAAAAATGACCAAGCGCGGCGTAGACCCGCGCTGCCTCGACCGCCAAAAGCTTGAGCAGGCCACCCACAACACCGTGCGGCAAAAGGTAAAGCTCAAGAGCGGCATAGACCGCGAAACCGCCAAGGCCCTTCAAAAGCAAATCAAAGACCTTGGCCTTAAAGTCAACGCAAGCATTCAAGGCGAAGCGCTTCGCATCAGCGGCAGCAAAAAAGACGACCTCCAGGCCGTCATCGCCCACCTGCGCAGCCATCCGCCGGCAATTCCTATCCAATTCAACAACTACCGCTGAACATCACCCCATAACACCACGACCGCGGGTCGCGCCCACCATTTCCAATAACTTGTTGAGCGATGCCAACGCTTCCGGAGGACGCGGGTTAACAGCCCGTACTGCACTGATTGCGTGTATTGCCATAAAATCCAGTGCGTGTCAGAGCAGCGTAAGCATGGCCGGATGGGCTTGGGACATCTTGGACTTTTATTGCAACCGTGCCCGCATTACATATTCAAATCCCCGAAGTTGGGCAGGCGACGCAGGTTCGCACTCGACTGGCCTCGCTTCGGTCGGCAACCGCCATCAGCACGCTTCGCGCCGTCACCGCCAGCCGGGTGCCCGAAAGCCGCTTCGGCGTTTCGCGTTGAAACTCCTCCCAGTAGTCCGAATTCTGGTGGCAGCCAACATCATTCGCCACATCGTCACGGGCTGCCGCTTCGGCCCTGGCCGCAGCCCGCGGCAACCGCGGCTCATCGGTACGATAAGTGTTAATACAAATATAGTCCGGTCTGGATTTGTTTTGGCATGCGTCGCCTCAGTGGCAATAACACCCCATCGTTTTAACCCCATAGCCTCGCATAACCCCACAACAACGGTCTACGTATTACTTTATCAATCCATTTTCTAAGCGAAACTGCCGCGTTCGCCTGTTCACCTGCTCCAAATTCACCTGTTCTCGGCGCAGCTGCCCCGCCCCATACGCCGGCCACCCCGGTGGCCGCTCCCAAACCCCAGGCGTAGCCGCCGGACACGACCCAGCGATCCATTTTCAAATCTAAAATTTTAAATCCAAACGCCCACCACCGCCGCGCAGCGCCCCGTAAAAAACCTCTGCGTACATCTGCCTTGAGGCATGGATGCCGAAACCCCGCTGGGGCAGGAGCCGCCTTTCGGGATGCGGTTAACCCCCGTCGTGCGTTACCGATGCGGATGAGGACATCCGCGCCCCCGGAAATGCCATCGCCGCCGCGCGGCTCAACGCCCGCTTTGTTTGTCGCATCAATTTTTCATCAACCGCAACCAAGCTATTATCATATTTCGACGACCGCAATATACGCCTCCCCCAACCGGCACGCAATAAATATTTACCACTTTTACAACAACAGCCTCCGCAACCTGTCGCCAAATCATCAGCAGCGACGGGGAATTGACTCGCTTGATCGCGCATTTCTTATAAAAACATAACATGTTACAGACTTACAATGCATAGGCTAAGTCGCTCGCATTGGCTAACCCCGCGCGGCACAGGGGCGCCGTTGACGCCCGCCCACTATTTGAGTATGAACGCCTCCATGACTTTAGCCTTAAACATAACGCCCGATGGCTCGCTTTTGCTTACCAATGCTCCAAGCGACGATGCCATTTCGTCCGCGCCGGCAGTTAATGATCGCATCACCAAGGCATTTGCCGAGGGGCAGGCTGCCGGGCTGCTGCACCTTGCCGCCGGCGAACTGCAAACACCGTTGCCGCCATCTCTTGAGTATTTCCGAGCATTGACCAAAGACTATCTCACACGACTTTGCCACCGCCCCGATGAGGCCGCGTCGCAAGGTCACGACCCCGTTGAGCCGCCATCGCATGAAGAACTCGCCTTTCGTTGCATGCAGGCTCCGCCCATGCAAGGTCTTGAGTATCTCAATGCGGACGTCCTTGAACGCTGCTGGCGGCAGCTGGATGCTTTTGTACGCGCACAAATCGGCTCATGCCCCGGCGGAGTGACAGCGTATCTCAAAAATTTAGGCCCGCTCTGGCGGTTGGTTGGTCGCGTCACCTTTCACCTCGCTGAAAACAAGCGCGACACCCAAAACCCCTTTGCCTTCTTAGCCACCTATATTACACACGTTACCGACCGAGCCACCCTCCGGCATCTACCCCTGAGCGAAGCGCTCAAACAATACGCCGACGCCCGCCAAAAACAGCAGCTTCTTGCCCTTCTTACTCCCATCGAGCAGGCCGCTCAACGCAGCTCTCTGGTGCGAGAGCTTGTGCAATCAGGCGATATTTATCATCCGGTGGCATGGCAGCCCGACAAGGCCTATCGCTTCCTTAAGGACATCCCCATTTTTGAAGACAGCGGCCTGGTTGTACGAGTTCCGAACTGGTGGCGTACCAGTAAACCGCCTCGCCCGGTGGTGAACGTACGCATCGGGAGCAACTTTCAAACTCAGATCACGTCCGACGCTTTGCTTGATTTTTCAGTAAATGTAACAATAGACGGCCAAACAATTACCGAAGAAGAAATCCGGGCGATTCTCGCCGCGTCCAACGGGCTTACGCTGCT
>JAJXZA010000111.1 GCA_021780285.1 Planctomycetota bacterium | reverse complement strand
CGTTGCTTTAACACTTGGCTTTGACTTTTTTCTGACATTTGGAGCTGTTTATGCGTCATGTAATATCTGCCTTAGTAATGAATGAACCGGGCGTTTTGGCCCATGTGGCCGGCATGTTTTCTGCTCGCGGTTTTAACATTGATTCGCTAGTGGTCGGGCGTACCGAAGACCCCAACTTTTCACGCATGACCATCGTTGTTGTAGCCGACGAACGCACCCTCGACCAGGTCCGCAAGCAGTTGGCAAAAATTGTGACGGTGGTGAAAGTTCGCGATTTTAAGGATACGCCCTACGTAGCACGCGATTTAATGCTGATCAAAATCAGCGCGCCGCCCGCTACGCGCAGTGAAATTATTGAATTGGCCAGTCTTTTCCGCGGCCATGTGGTGGATGTGGGGCAAACCAGCCTGCTCATCGAGATATCCGGTGAGGAAGAAAAGCTCGACGCCTTGGTTGAGTTGCTGCGCCCCTATGGTATTCGTGAAATGGCTCGCACCGGCGTCATTGCCATGCCGCGCGGTGCTGCATCTGTAACACCCGGTGCCGAGGAAGACGTCAAGACAGATACGGCAAAGCCCGCCATGGCTAAACCAAACTTGAAGGCCGCCCTGCCCACCAAGCGCCAACCTACCCAGCAAGAGCTGGAAGCAACACCGCCAGGCTAAGAGTGACCAACAAGCCGTGTTCCGTGCGGTTTAACAATCAGGCGACAACGCCTAAAAGAAAGCATGGGTTCGCCAAGGCGACTCACGCGCCTGGGCTGTGAGTTGGCCATTGACCGGCTGCCATGCCGGGGTTGCCGACAAAGCTGTCGGCTATAGAACCCGATTTTCCAACTACCGGGCAAGTGCTGGCTGTCCTGCCA
The DNA here is from genome assembly GCA_021780285.1 of Planctomycetota bacterium. Classification (GTDB taxonomy): domain Bacteria; phylum Planctomycetota; class Phycisphaerae; order WQYP01; family WQYP01; genus JABEVB01. The sequence continues at coordinate 9,956 of JAJXZA010000111.1, read as the reverse complement.
TGAAGCAAGCCGCCGTTGCAACAGTGAAAGACTTATTCTTAAACTGCGGCGGCTTGGTGAAGCGCGCCGCTGATACGAGCAGACCCGGCATGATATATATGCTGGTAGTCGTTAAGTAAATTATGCAGTTTGCGCAGCGCCTTTACTTCCAACTGCCGCACGCGCTCACGCGTAACACCCAACATCTCGGCAATTTCGTTGAGCGTTAGTGCACTCTCTGATCCGAGTCCATGCCGTAAACGCAGCACGCGCGCCTCGCGGGAAGGCAGTTGCTCCAGCAAACCGTCAATTTTAGCAGCAAGTTCGTGTGCTTCGATCTCATGGCCCGGATGCGGCGTGTGTTGGTCCAGCAGCAGATCATCCAAGCTTTTACCCTGATCATCACCGGCCAGCCGCATGGCGGTGCTCACGCCGAATGTTCGGGCGGCACGCTGAATGGCGGCAATTTTCCGCAACGTTGTGTGCATGTCTGTGGCAATCTGTTCATCGGTGGGCAAGTGGCCATGCTCACTACGAAACATCTGCTTCTGCCCCTGCAGGCGGGCAATGCGGCTGGCCATGTACGCAGGCAGACGCACGGGCCGGTTGGCCGTGAGCAGTACGCGCCGAATGCTCTGGCGAATCCACCAGGTGGCGTATGTACTAAAGCGTACTTCGTGTTTGGGATCGAATAAATCCACCGCATGCACCAGGCCTACGTTGCCTTCCGCAATGAGGTCCGTCAGGCTCACGCCCCGATGGGCAAATCGTCGGGCCACGGCTACCACAAGCCGTAAATTACAGCGGATCATTTTTTCACGGGCCACGCGATCGTGCTGGCGATGAACGCGGTCAGCAAGGTCCTTCTCCTCCTGAGCGGTCAACAAAGGAGATTTACGGATCTCGTCCAAATACCAATGCAATTCGGAGTTGTTGTCAAAAGCCATGAAATCTCCCGTTTCCCTCAGACGCTTCTTCCCTGAACCGATGTTTACCGATGTAAAGTGAGATGTGACTCTCTTCCTGATGAGTCTATCGGGTCTTCGGACATTAAAAGTTTAGCAGCAAGCGCAACAAATGCAAGTACTCCAGAGCAATTTTTTATTTAAGCTGTCCGATAAATCAGATTATTATTCTCGCCTGCAAATAACATGGATTTTACCGGCCCACACCTGTTGCCGCCGCTTGCCTTTAGCCAATGATGCCGTCCTCAAGATGCGCCTGGTCCGCCAACAGTGAGCCAAATATTGTCATGCCATGTGCCGCCTGTACCCTCACAGAGACCATCTGTCCTTCGAGCCGCGGCGTGCCGGCAAATACCACAATCTGATCGGCCGCGGTGCGGCCTGTGAGTTGCACTTCGCTTTGCGTCTTGCCCGCACCCGACGACAAATCCCTCTCATTAATCGCCGCAGCCAGCCGCGAACCCAACTCGACGGGGCGCTCTCCTGCGGTGAGAGCCGCCGCGCCGGCGACAACCGAGTCGCTTCCCCGCCAGCCGCTCGGCCCCTCACAGAGCACCTCTACGGTAGCGCCTATCAGCGAGCGATTAAGCTCCTGGCTAATTTCGTTCTGCAGCGACAGAAGATCGTTGTTACGGTATCGCTTGGTAGCATCGGGCACATCGTCATCATATCGCCTTATGGCCACTGTGCCGGGTCGCGGCGAGTATTTAAATATAAAGGCATTTTTGTATCGCGCAGCCTGCACCAGTTGCCGGGTTTGTTCGTAGTCGGCGTCGGTTTCGGTCGGAAAGCCGACGATAAAATCACCGGCGAATGCAACGCCAGGCAAAGTATGCCGCGCATCTTCCAGCAACTTCAGGTAGCTCTCTACGGTGTAACCGCGATTCATTAATTTGAGAATACGGTTACTGCCCGATTGCGCCGGAATGTGCAGATAACGACATATTCGGGGACATGCAGCCATCGCATCAAGAATATCCTGGCCAAAATCGGCCGGATAGCTGGTGAGAAATCGCAGCCGCGGCAACTGCGGCAGCGCGTCATGCAAACGCACCAGCAGTTCGGCAAAGCTGGTAACCTTTTTTACCGGACCGCCGGGTGCACTTACTGCCGATTCCTCATACTTATAATGATTAACCGTTTGGCCCAAAAGCGTAACTTCCAGCGCGCCCGCCTCCACCAGCTTGCGGGCTTCACTGATAATGGCATCGGGATCGCGGCTGATCTCCGGCCCGCGGGTGTAGGGCACCACACAATACGTGCAAAATTTGTTGCACCCGCGCACCAACCGCACATAAGCCTGATAGCGGCTCTTTTCAGGTGAAAAGCTGCGCGACAAATCAAGCAACTCCAAACCGTCGGTCTCCGCAGCCGCCAGGGTGCTCGACCGTCTTGCGGTATCGCCAGACAACGCCGCCTGCTGTCGCCCGGTCAGCAATACATTGTTAAGCAGCGAGGGAAGTTTATCGAGTTCGCCGGGACCACAGAGCAAGTCTACATGCTCCATACGTTTAAGCATTCGTAATCCGTCGCGCTCGGCCATACAGCCGACGACCCCCACCACCAGGTCCCTATCAGTGCTTTTGCGTATCTTCAGTCGGCCCAGCCGGGAAAGTACCTTATTTTCAGCCAGCTCACGAACCGAGCAAGTGTTATACAGCACTACGTCCGCGTCATCGCAGTTGGTGGTAAAATCAAAACCCAGGCTGCGAAGCTGCCCCTCGATGAGTTCGCTATCCAGAACGTTCATCTGGCAGCCGAAGGTTTCAAGATATATCTTTTTTCCCAAGCCGTTCATCATCCGCTCTTGCCAAGTCATTTTGAAAGCAGGCACCGCCTATAACACAAATAACATCGGTATGGTAACATATTTGAGGCCGCGCGGCGCGTTTGCCCGCAGGGGGCGGTGATGTAAAAAGCCGGAAATGACGATGTTGGCAATGCCAGATGCAAAGCGAATCTGCAACGGTAATTCTCAAGCCCCCGCCGCCGTAAAATCGTGTATAGTATAAGTACCGCCCGGCTTCGCGGGCTGCTGGGTTGGCGTTGTCGTTTTTTCACAAGAGTATAGGCTTTATGGCAGACGAACAGCAGATGACGGTTTCGATTGAAGGTCCTGGCAAAGGCAAGGCCTACTTCGATCGGGCTAAAACGGTCGCCGAGACCGGCAACTACGATTATGCCATTGACATGTATATCGAGGGCTTGTCGCGCGAACCGCTCAAACTGGACGAACACGAGGCGCTTCGCGACATCTCGTTGCGCCGTAAAATCAAGGGCGGCAAGCCGGCGGGAGGGTTCTTGGGAGCTAAGTCCTATTTTAAGGGAAAAACTCCCAAGGATCAGATGCTCAACGCGGAATGGAGCCTTGCAAAGGACCCCGGCAACATCACGCTGATGCTGACCATGCTTAAGGCGGCCGCAGCCGCAGGGTATCGCGAGGTGGTAACATGGTTTGGCCCCACCGTCATGCATGCCAACCGCACACAAAAGTCCCCCCATCCCCGCATATATTTAGAAATGGCCGATCTCTATGAGTCGCTTCAGGAGTATGCCAGAGCGCTTGAGGCCATACAATTGGCGTTTCAAATGATGCCCGGCGACCCCGAACTGGACCAGCGCATAAAGGAGCTTTCCGCCCAGGAAACTCTCAAAGCCGGCCAGTACGAATCGGGCGGGGATTTTAAGGACTCACTTAAAGATAAGGAGACCACCAACAAACTGCTGCAGCAGGAAAACCTCACCAAGAGTCAGGATTATCTGCTTAAAAACATAGAAACGTCGCGTGAAGCCTACCATAAGAATCCGACCGAACATCAAAACATCGCCAAATATGTCAAGGCGCTGATTGATATGGAAGAGCCAGACTACGAAAACAAAGCAATAGATGTACTCACCGAAGCCTATCAACGCACAAAAACATACCGCTATAAGGCCAGCATCGGCGAAATAAAAATGAAGCAACTGCGCCGCGATGCCCGAATGCTCGCCGAAGCCGTCAAAGCTCATCCTGACGATCATTCACTGCAGCAAGATTTGCAGAAGGTTGAAGCCGAGCGACTTAAGTTTGAAACCGAGGAGTATCACGAGCGCACGTTGCACTTCCCCACCGATATGGGCGTGCTTTACGAATACGGCTATCGGCTTTACCGCGCACGTCGCTTTGATGAAGCCATCAAGGCTTTTCAGCAGGCGCAAACGCATCCACGCCATCGAGCCGAGGCCTTGCATCTGCTGGGCCGATGCTTTCTGGAGCAAAAAATGTATCGCGAATCCGTTGATACGCTGCGCCGCGCCATTGAAAGCTACGATCTTGCTGAAACAGGGGATGCCCGCAGCAAAGAACTGCACTATTGGCTTGCGCGAGCGCTCGAACAAATTCGTGAGTTGCCCGAAGCCGAAAAGATTTACAGTCGCATCACCCAATGGGACATTGACTTTCGTGACGCGCGCGATCGGCTGGGGGCGCTGCGGGTGGCCTCCGAAAAACAGTAAACAACCACGGCATCAATTGGGATTAATTTGCACACATGGACGACTCATTTCCTGTTACCTTGCAGAAGGAATTTCGCTTTGAGGCCGCCCACAGGCTGCCCATGGCGCCGGCTGAACACAAGTGCGCCCGGCTGCATGGACACTCTTTTCGCATCATTATCGAGGTAAGCGGCCCCGTGCTTCCCCATACCGGCTGGCTCATGGACTTTGGCGACATCAAGGCGGCATTTGCCCCACTGATGGACCAACTCGATCATCGTTACCTTAACGAAATCGCCGGCCTGGAAAACCCTACCAGCGAAAATCTCGCCCGCTGGATTTGGCGGCGACTCAAAGCCAACCTGCCCATGCTCAGCACCGTTACCGTCGAAGAAACCTGCACCAGCCGCTGCGTATACCGCGAATAGCCGCTCGCCTTAATCAGCTTTGCGGTCTTTGGGTGCGGAGGAATATATTGATCCCGCCGCCACAGAGCAGCAAGCGCTTACGCAAGACGTATTGCCCCTGCCGCATATTCTCCGGCAGTAACCCTTTGGCCCGAAGGATATCAGGCCTCGCCGCCGTTTCAGCCGGTTATCAGTGGAAGTTCAAGCCGAAAGTTGGTGCCGCGACCAGGATCGCTACTGACTGTAATGTGCCCTTGATGTTCTTCAATGATGCGGCGCGTCGTGGCGAGTCCCAGCCCGGTCCCCCGCTTTTTGGTGGTGAACCACGCCTGGAAAATATGCGGCATTACTTCGGGGCTGATGCCTGCACCAGTGTCGGAAACGTCTAGATAAGCCGATCCACCGGCGATATGCGTGCGTACCAGGAGGTCGCCGCCGTTTGGCATAGCCTGCTGGGCGTTAAGCAGCAGGTTAAGCAATGCCTGTTTAAAAAGATTGACGTCAAGCCGACAGACGGGATCCTGACCGGCAAGGCTGCAATGCACCCGGACGCGCGTTGCCTGCGCCTGGGGCATAAAAAAATCAACAATGTCTGATACCAGCGTGTTGAGTTTTACCGGAGCAGCCTGCAGTTCCAGTCGGCCAGCAAAGCGGAGAAAATCATCCAAAGATTGCACGAGGCGGTCTACTTCCTTGCGAACGGACTGCGCCCGATTGATGCTGCTTTGTGCTCCGGGAAGCTTTTCAAGGTCTTCCAGCAGCAATTGCAGATTGAGTCTAATGGTCGAAAGCGGGTTTTTCAGTTCATGGGCCAAACCACCGGCAAGCTCTCCCAAAGTGGCTAATTGCTGTAAGCGTGCCGACCGCTCCTCTTGTTGCCGACGGCGAAGATCCGGAGACTCGTTTTCAGCGGGAATGACTGTGGTCATGGTGAAAAGCTCTCAGCAATGACTAAGCACTGCAGGCACAACCAGCTGGGTGCGCATCATAACAGGCATACGCGATGTTCAGGCGACGCGCGATTGCAGTTTCTGCCTTGCCTTGCCATGATTAGCCGGCTTCTTTGGTGCGCCAATGAGCGTATCGCCCTGAACAGCCACCGGCGCCGGCGCCGACATGAGTACGCGGACAGCGGATAGCCCCTTTGGACCGCGCACAGCTTCGTATTCGACTGTGTCTCCGTCCCGCAGCCGGCGAAAGCCATCGCCCACGATGACAGAAAAATGGACAAAAATATCGTCGCCCGCAGAATTGATGAGAAATCCGAAGCCTTTTCTGCAGTCAAACCATTTTACAACGGCTGATGGCATAGCGGCCCCCTTCTACTGATACACATCGCAATCCGCGCAATTCCAGCAGATCGTACAGCAGCGCTGCACAACAAAATCAGCTGCATTCGCGATCAATCGCCCCGTTACCCAATACGCCGAGAACCACCGCGTGCATCCACCTGATTACCGATGCAGCGTAATGCCGCACCAACCGGAAACACTTCCACCCTTCCAGTCGGTCGGCCTATTCGGTCCCAAATCTGCCTTTGTACACAGGCGACAAACCTCAGTTAAGCAAGCGCATGGCACGCACGGCGCTCGGCTGAAAGCATCAGCAGAGCCATCATCCAGCAATAGAGTCTAGCAATGTCCAATGACCGATACAAGCCTAAAAAGCGGAATTCCCATTATTCCTATAGGCGAAAAAAATACCAGCCTTTTCAGCGTTAGCCAGCGGCCACCGGGGATGGTTCCCCTTGCGCCTGGGCCCCGGCTTCATCGCGCATGGCCTGCTTTCGCGATAACTTGATGCGGCCTTGGTCATCAATCGCAATAACCTTCACACGCACTTCGTCGCCAACGCGAACAGCTTCGCTCACATTCTTCAGGAACTTGTCGGACAGCTCACTAATGTGGCACAGCCCGTCAACGCCCGGCGTTACTTCAATAAACGCGCCAAAATCCTTCGTTGAGGTCACGCGACCTGTATATACCTTGCCGATCTTGACATCCTCGGTGAGGCGTTCAACCTCTTCGCGGGCCCGCTCGGCTGCCTGCATGCCCATGGCGGAAATAAAGACGGTACCATCGTCCTCAATGTCAATTTTAGCGCCGGTGGTTTCGACGATTTTCTTGATGGTTTTGCCGCCGGGGCCAATCACTTTGCCGATCTTCTCCGGATTGATGCGGATGGTAAGCAGTCGCGGAGCGTATGGTGAAATCTGATCGCGCTGGGTGGGAATGACGGCAAGCATTTTTTCAAGAATAAGCAAGCGGGCCGTACGCGCCTGTTCCAAGGCTTTGACGATCAGATCGCGCCGAAGTCCTCTAATTTTCAAGTCCAGTTGAATGCCCGTGATACCTACGGTCGTACCCGAAACTTTAAAGTCCATATCACCGAAGTGATCTTCCTCGCCGATGATGTCCGTTAACAGAATATCACGGCCGCCATCGCTTACCAGACCGATGCTGATGCCGGCAACGGGCCGAATGATCGGCACGCCCGCATCCAGCAGCGCCAGCGTTCCACCGCAAACCGAGGCCATGGAAGAACTGCCGTTAGATTCAAGAATGTCCGATACCAGTCGAACAACATACGGAAATTGTTCTGGACTCGGAAGCACCGGCTCCAGCGACCGCTCGGCCAGCGCGCCGTGGCCGATTTCACGGCGACCAGGCCCCATGATGCGCTTAACTTCGCCCGTTGAAAATGGCGGGAAGTTATAGTGCAGCATAAATTTTTTGGAGTACTCTTCGCCAAGGCCGTCAACAATTTGTTCATCGTCACCGGTGCCAAGCGTTGTGGTAACCAGAGCCTGCGTCTCGCCACGGGTAAAGATTGCCGAACCGTGGGTTCGCGGCAGCACAGACACTTCACATGAAATAGGTCGAATAGTTACGCTATCACGTCCATCAGAACGCTTGCCGGAGGCAATCAATTCGCGCACCACCTTCTCTTCCAGCATGGAAAACGCCATGTTCACCTGCAGAGGATCGTTGGCCGGCTTGCCATCCGCACCAGGTGCGGTCAGTTGCGTTACAAGCTTAGCCTTCACAGCGGCGACGGCGTCATTGCGAGCCTGCTTGCCCGGTATCTGCTTGGCGGCTGCAAGATCACCATGGAACGCCGCGACAGCGCTTACCAACGTTTCGGATGGGCCATGAAGCGGGCAGACCTTGGGCTTACCAGCTTTGGCGACCAGCTCTTTCTGCATGGCAGTAAGTTCACGGATAATGCCATGACCAAGATCAATGGCGTCAAGAACGGTTTGCTCGGGAATTTCTCGGGCACCGACTTCAATCATGTTGACGGCGTCATCTGTGCCGGTAAGCAGAAGATCCAAGTCGGACGAGTCGAGCTCGGCCGTGGTGGGCATGATGGCGAATTTGCCATCCACGCGGCCAATTCGCACGGCACCTATCGGGCCTTCAAATGGAACGCTGCTGATGCTTAGCGCCGCAGACGCACCGATCATAGCCAGCACATCCGGGTCGTTTTGGCCATCGGCCGAGAGCACCATCACCTGGATGAGCACTTCATCGAAATAGCCGGCGGGAAAGAGCGGCCGAATGGGACGGTCTATCATACGTGCGGTAAGCGTTTCTTTGGTGGATGGGCGTCCCTCCCGCTTGATAAAGCCGCCGGGAAACTTACCGGCAGCTGAGGTTTTTTCACGATAATCAACCGTCAACGGAAAAAAATCGGTACCTGGCCGTGGGTCTGAGGACACAACCGTTGCCAGCACGACGGTGTCGCCATAGCGCACAAGGACCGCTCCATCCGCCTGCTTGGCAAGATGTCCGGTTTCTATGGTGAGCGGGCGACCATTGATGTTTTTTTCAACTTTTACGAGAGCCATATTGTCCTACCTATTTTACGGAGACCAACACACAACGTCAGGCAATCGTCGTCAAGGAACCAGCCAATCTGTTTCCGCGCAATAGCCCAACACAATTTTTCCGATTCACTGCCGGCCCTAACCACAAAAAATGCTCAACGTCGCCACAACCCGCCAGGCAGGCGGGAGCAGCACCAAACGCTAGAGCACAGGTCGCGGTCATAGGCAATTTACTTACGCAATCCAAGGCGTGTAATAATGTTTTGATAGCGCTGCGGATCGGTGCGCGTCAGGTATTTTAGCAAGCTCGAGCGCTTACCGACCATTTTGAGCAATCCGCGGCGCGACGAAAAATCTTTTTTATGCGTTTGCAGATGAACCGTAAGCTCATTAATGCGCTCCGTGAGCAGAGCAATTTGAATTTCCGCAGAGCCTGTGTCCGTTTGGTGAATCCGGGTTTTGGAAATAACTTCCAACTTCTTTTCGGTTGTGATCATGCGAAAGGGCACCCTTCTAACAGTACTATCGCGCCAGGATACCGCCAGCACGCGCCAGCATGGTCCTCATGCGATTTTTCAAGAGCGGCAAGTATACTCCATCGCAAGCTGTTTTGACAAGGACTCTGATAAGATTTTTCAAATTCGCGGAATTACGGGCATTGCCCCACCTCAGACCATGCATTTCTACCAAAAGTATCTTTACGATACAATCCAAATCTATGACAGAGCCTCAAAAAACCTATGATGCCAACACGGCAATGGCCGCCGAGCGAACCATGCTGGCTTGGATTCGCACTGGCTTGGCCCTTATGGGCTTCGGCTTTGTGGTGGCAAAGTTTGGACTGTTTCTCCGCAAGCTCGCCGAACTCCGCGATGTACATATCAAAGTTTCTACCAATCAATCGCTCTCCGTCTGGATTGGTGTTGCGCTGGTATTGCTTGGCGTTGCGGTCAATATTGCCGCCGCCATCCGCTTTTTAGGAACCATTCGCTCGCTGGAGAGCGGCCGCCCCGCCTCCCCTACCCGTTGGCAGTTAGCTGTGGTGGTGGCTATGGTTATGGCGGTGATTGGCATTGGCATAGCGGTGTATTTATTCAAGCTCAAATGACGTGGCCAATTGCCAGCCCAGAGCCATCACTTACGTTCCAGAGCTTAATTGCCGGCACATCTCGATGTCGGTCGTAGCCCAACATGCTCACCGATGCCGTATCGAGCAGCAGGCCCTCCGCAGCCGCCGGAGGCAGCGCCAGCCAGCGTATAGCCAGCATTCGCAGCAAATGCCCGCTTGAAAATATAAGAATA
>JAJXZA010000164.1 GCA_021780285.1 Planctomycetota bacterium | reverse complement strand
TGGCATTCATCACATTCTCCGCCTGCGTACGACCTAACACTCGTTCCAGCTCCGATACACGCTTTTTCAGCTCTTGAATACGGTCTCGTTCATTGGGCTTTTCCACACGCACCACCTTTGCTTGTAAATGATTCTTGCCATAGCGACGAAGCCAACGCTGAATCATCGAATTACCGCGAATATCGTAATGTCGCCGAGCAGCCTCTATGGACTCAAAACGCCCGGTTTCCAATTCCGAAATAACCTGCATCTTGAAGCTCACACTATACCGCTTGATGATACGTTCACGCATCCTGAACTCCTCAAATTCACCAAATTCACCCTTGAGGAGCGCCAACCTATATCAGGACGAGACACCAACTTGTGATCTTCCTTGCCCCAATTCCATCACCTCTTAAAGTTTGCCGAGACCTGTCGTTGCTTAGGGCGACTCGGGATGATTACGGCAGGCTTCGATATGCTCCAATGCATGCACCGGACCTTCGGTCGCCTTCATGCCGGGGCAGCGCTCGGCAGCTAAATCCCACGAATGGGGACTCTTTAAGTTTTGATTCCAAAACGGCCAGGTGCGGCACTGCGTCGGCCGCACCGGGTATATGCCGCACATGGCTTTGCCATTCTCACGGCGCAAAAATATGCAATCGTAGTTGCGGCGTTCAGTCAGGCTGAAACCCTCCGGCAACCGGCGCACATATTGCCCCGTGAACTTATCCAAAGGTAAATCCAGAAACTTTGCGATGCGCAGCATATCGGCATAGGTGAGCCACACAAAACCCGGTCCGCCGGTACAGCAGTTGCCGCATTGCGTGCAGGCAAAACGCAAACCGCCCGCATACCAAGGCTCCGCCGAGCCGGCGCCGGCTTGTGGTATCTGTGGTAATGCAATGGGCTTGCCGTCAGTCATGCCAATATACTACACCAAGTACCGGTACCAATTACACAACCTTCACGTCGTCACGCGACCCTTCAAGCCCTGGCTGCGGCCCGCCCCCATAAACCCGCCGTAACCGTTCACGAACAGGCGAGACCGGGCAGGCTGGAAGCCCGCACCACAAGGGGCGAAGCCTGTTTTGCGGAGTACGCCGGAAGAATCGCAACCGGCTCTACTCCGGCCATCCGAGGCGGCCATGAACGGGTACAACTCGCCCACAAACCAGATGGCGCGGAAATCAAGCCATCAATGTGCCGCGTCCTTGGTAAGCAGCAATACCTTACCAGAGGCCAGCTCATAACGCGCCGCGACAATTTTCAGCTTGCCTGCTTTGATGTCTGCTGCGAGCGTGGCATTCTTGGCCAATATGCTCGCCTGCAGCTCGGCATTTTTATCTATAGCATGGGTAAACATGTCGCCTGGCTCACCCCGTGCGGCCGCCACCGCCGGCTCGATGCGGCTTACCACCGCATTCAAGTCCGGACTAAACTTGCCCGGCTGCATTGCAGCCTTCACCGCGCCGCATTGGTCGTGCCCCAGCACCATAATCACGTGCACATGCAAGTGCTCGACCGCATACTCCACGCTGCCAACGGCGGCTGGGTCTACCACTTCGCCCGCCAACCGTACCACAAACAGCCGGCCAAGCCCCTGGTCAAAAATAACCGCCGGCGGCACGCGAGAGTCAGAGCAAGAAACAATCACAGCAAAGGGATGCTGGCCAGCCACAAGCTCACCGCGCCGAGCCGCTGACTGATCCATATGCTGCATTTGGCCATGCACAAAACGCTCATTACCTGCCATTAGGCGAGCGAGCGGGTCTGTTGGTTCCGCCAGGGTCGCGGCGGCAGGCGAGGCGTGGCCCGCAGCGGCCCCCGCACCAGTTTGTTGGCTGCACGCTGCCATCAACAGCAGTGCTGCCACAGCGGGAAGTGTCAGCAATACCCGAACGATATTGATCCAACCGGATCGCCTTGGCAGTTTCATATGGACTCCTTTTATTTTACCTTCAGGCCATTCCACTCATCATGACGTTCAGCATTCAACCATCACAAATAGGTCAATAGCCTCTCACATTTTTGAACATATTGTACCGAGCCTCCCCGCCGGTTTGCTATCGGTGCGCCCCAGGCGGCTTGTCGGGCTTAAAGCGGGCAATGGCCCGCAGGCGGGCTGCGGCGTGGTCTACCACGGGCTTGGGGTAGTCGCTGCCGCAAACGCAGCGGCAATCGCGTTGCAGAGCCGGCGGCATAAGCCAAGGCTCATGAACGAACTTCGTGGGCACATCTTTAAGCACAGGAAGCCAATGGCGCACAAAAGCGCCATCAGGGTCGTAGCGTTGTGCCTGCAAAATCGGGTTCATGACACGAAAGTAAGGAGCCGCATCATTACCGGTGCCGGCACTCCATTGCCAGCCGCCAACATTCGCCGCCTGGTCATAATCTATCAGCCATTGCATAAATAGCTGTTCGCCAATGCGCCAATCCACATCCAGGTCTTTGGTTAAAAACATGGCGACAATCATGCGCAGCCGGTTGTGCATCCATCCGGTTGCCAAAATCTGTTTAATGGCCGCGTCTACGATGGGGTAACCTGTGGCGGCGTTTTTCCATGCGGCCAAGGCGACAGCGTCATTAGTCCATGCAATGTCGGCATACCGCATCTGAAACGCCTGGTTTACCGTCCGCGGAAAATGAAACAAAATCATTTTATAGAACTCGCGCCAAATCAGCTCCGAGAGCCAGGTATCGCACCCAGCCAGCGCGCCCGGCAGAGGCTTACCCCGCCCCGCCGCACTCTGTGCAGCCCGCACCACCTCAAAACACTGCCGCGGAGATACCGTGCCG
>JAJXZA010000060.1 GCA_021780285.1 Planctomycetota bacterium | reverse complement strand
TTTGACATACCCAACAATATACAGCAAGTAATTACATATGTCAAGTTACTTATGGGACACTACACTATGGTGCTGGGCGACCGGCTGGCGCTGCAGGAGCAGACCGACACGACGCTTAACCCGCTGCTCACCCGGGAGGTGAACGACCCGATGGTTGCCAAGGCTCTTAAGATGATCTGGACACACAGCCACCGAGGGCTGTCGGTACCCAAAATTGCCGCAGGCATCAATGCCAATCGGCGGACGCTCGAACGTCGCTTTGCCCAGGCGCGAGGGCGCAGCGTTCTTTCTGAAATTATTGACTGCCGGATCACCCGGGCCAAGCGACTACTCATCGAAACGCACCTGCCGATCAAACGGGTTGCTTACGGCGTGGGTTTTTCTTCACCAACGCACTTTGCCGTATCATTCAGACGAGAAGTGGGCATGACGCCCGCGACATTTCGAAAGCGATTCCGCAAACGCCCGAGCCGATAGGGACGCCATGCACCATTAAGTGCAACCAGACATCGTGGATAACAGTGAAGGCTTGTGGATGAGGCTATTTCAAGGTGAAGCGTCGCGTCAATTACAAAGACCGCATTTGCCTTTGTTGCACACGATTGCGACAGCAGGAGATGTTTTACGTTTCGACTTTTGCGATAAAGATCGAGACGCGCCTGCCATGTGACGCCTACGCCCGAACCACGTCAGCGGCCCGCACTGCATGCACCCGCACCACGGCAGCGTAATGCTCCAATCCGTCATCGCTCGCCATCTGTGGAAACAGCGAATCACGCGTGGCCAGGCCGATGCCATAGCTCGCCAGCATCGCCGCCGCAGTGCCGCATGCGGCCCGGCTCGAGTTGAACGAGAGGCTCTCGCCTGTTTCGGCAATGAGTATCTGTTCGAAGCCGGCAGCCTGAAGCAAACTACGGTAGGTTGAAATTTCAACGGCCCCCGCGAGGCCGTCAACGCAGTCCATGAGGGCTTCAGCAACTTCCGCGGGCAGCAAATCTTTAAGGGCCACATCGCTGATCATCACGCGCCCACCCGGCCTTAGGACCCTGTGCATTTCGCGAAAAATCGCTGGCTTGTTGCCGGCCCCGTTGATGGCGCCATGGCTCATAATGCAGTCAACACTGCCCGCAGGCACAGGCACACTGTCAATGCGGCAAAGGTAAAAGGTGACATTGCCTGCACCTGCAGCGCATGCATCGCGCCGGGCCTGCTCGATTTTTTCAGGTGAGTTGTCAATTCCAATAACGCGTCCGGCAGACCCTACGATTCGCGCCGCGGCAAGCACATCGCAGCCATTGCCGCAGCCAATATCCACAACGGTTTCACCCGGACGAAGCGATTTCATTGCTGCGGTGTTGGCACTGGCTCGCCTGCCCCCCCCATCGCCAGACAGAGGCAGCGGCGCATCGTCCATCAGTTCGGCGGGCCAAACGGGCCGGACCAAAGTTGGAGCCTTGCGCGGAAACACGCTGGCTGCTGAAATTGCCGGTTCTGCCACGAATCGCCTCCCACGAAAAATGCGATAACGGTATGCTTTGCGGGTGCCGGGCCGCACGGAGATAAACCGTCCAAGCTCGGTGCACAACAACGGGCGACTGTTGCTCTAATAGCGTGACGATCGCACCCCCGCAGGCATCATGCCCGCCAACGTGAACACAGCATCATCCATAACGCTGCCGCAGGAAAAGTGCTCCACGGTTTAGCTATTCACGCACGTTGGTTGTTATCGGCAGGGTCCTTACAAAAACTTAAACCAATCTCTCTTTGGTTCGCTTTGACCATTTGGCACAAACTTTGCATTAAACAGTGCGCCGTCATAAGGGGCCGTCAAGAAATTAAGGTTTACAAATATGACGCCGGGATTTTGGCATCTGGCAAGACGGCCGCGAGGGGTATATTTGCATGGATATCTATACCGCTTGCGGTCAGCATTGAAGTATCTTTCGTGGTGCTGCGGCGCAACCCGGGCACCCCGGCGGCGCTGCCGCTGGCCGGGGTGGGCAAAAAGGCTTGACCACGCGGCTTAACCGCGTGGCTCGTTGGGTCGTTTTTGGTGACAATGGTTTTTTGTCGCTACGTTGACACGCAGGCTTACCAGAGTTTATGTATTGTCTCGGTGGGGTAATAAAAGTTGAGGATGTAGCGGGCGGAAAGGCCTTTGAGAGCAAACTCCTGTGCACCCCATTGCGACAAGCCGATGCCGTGGCCGAAGCCATGGCCATTATAAAGTACGATGCTATCGGGCGTGTTACGAATGTCAAAATTGCTGCTGGGCGGAGCCGGGACATTGCGATTGGGGTCGGTAACGAGCGCAAGCCGGAACTCTTCGGCACGCATGGCGCCCTGGTGGCCATAAATATCGGTGAAGGTCACAACTGTCGGCCGGTTGGTAATATCATTACGCTGGGTTATCTGCACAGTGGAGATGGGGCCAAGCTCGCTTAAATAGGGTAAGGAATTCTTTTTGCCCCAGAGCGTAACGGCCTGCGTTACAAGGGCTTTGCTGATGGTCATGGGCGGCCAAGAGTACTTTGAGCAATCAGCATCCACCGGGCCGACGATGCGGGCGGTAAGGGTTGGCGCGTTCTCATCGCCCCAGGCATCGGATGGAGTCTGGGTGGCTCCGCCGGTGCAGGCGGAGTAAAAAGCGCAAAAAATGCCGCGCAGCGCGCCTTGATGGGCAAACATCACCTCGCCCCAGGTGGCACGTACCGCGGCCCAGGCGCGAGGCGTCTCGGCCCGCATGCCGCCATAGACCTGCGAGTTTTGCGTACCGGTAACGTCCCATGCGTGCGT
>JAJXZA010000146.1 GCA_021780285.1 Planctomycetota bacterium | reverse complement strand
GCTTCGATTTAATTGTGCGATCATTGCAATGCCCATTCCATTCATATTGTGGACATTGGCGCTGCCCGCCGGTCATCGCGTGGCTGTGATTGTGAATTCGTCAGGGCCGCGTGGCGGCGCATATCCCAAACTACGGCAAATGCCGCGAGCGCCAGTCAATTGTGGTGGTGAGCGCAGCCGGTGGGTACTGCAGACTGAACGATCGCGCCTTAGCGCTGCGTCGAGGCGGCTGATTTATGGGCGGCTTCACTACGATGAGTGTGTAAGCGCCGGCCGCGGCGGTGTAATGCCGCCAAAGATAAACACAGCCTATCGCAATAGCGACTGCCACCACCGTTGCGAGCAACCCCAGTATGCGTGTTCGGTGCGCTGTGTCCACAAAAGACCTCTACATTGCAAACCGCTTACATCCCGCGACTCATTTTTTTGTGCAAGGCCGTCGCTGCGATACACCCCGGTTGACGCACGATCTTACCGTGCGAGCCTGTCTGACGTTATACCTCTGCATGCATATTGTATCAGACCGTGAACGCTGGCGGGCAGATGGCTAGCGATCGCTGCCGGGCGGTGGGTGCCGCCAGCCCGGCTCGCCGCCAGTTAAATGGCACAAAGCCGATGCGTAATGCCGGCGAGTTGCCTTCAAGGGTAAAGTTGCCCTCACGCGGGTTTATAAAATCTGGGTTGGCGACAAGGGAGTGCGGGTCTTCGCCGGCATGCTGCCAAGCGGCAAAGGTACCGCCCAAAAACCGAACGGTTCCGGCGAGATTCCAGTAAAGGTTATGGTCAAACTTGAGGTAGGCCTCAAGAGGCTGGCCGGCGGGCCGGATGATATTTAGCAGCTCGGCAGCTGAGTGCTGGTTGGCGAGAAATATATTGTGCCGCAGAGTCATCTGCAGATGCTTTTCAAACCTGGATCGTCGCATCTGATGTACCGCCCCAAACGCAAAGATGTTATTTTCCACCACGTTGTCTCGGCCATAATGCAGGTGCAACCCGGCCGACTGCGTGAACATGGTAAGATTGTTGCGCGCAACGATGTAGCTTGCGCCCTCATCAAAATAAATGCCCCATCCGCCATAGCTATTGTCGCTGACGTGCTTGATCACATTGCCTTCAATGATCGTATTGGGCGAAACACCCAGCATATAAATGCCGCCCATGTCAGAGGTAATGCGCTGGCCTATGCGATGGATGTAATTATGCAACACCCGATTGCCCGTGGCGGCGGTTTTTTGATAGCCCCATGTCCAGCCGAGCGAAATACCGGTCTGGTACAGATCGCGAATTTCGTTATGCCGCAGGAGGTTGTCCGCGGCGATGCCAATCCAGATGCCCATAGCACCGGGGTGCTTTCGGCCGCCGGAACTGATCAGAGTATTAAAGACGGTATTGTATCGGGCCAGGGGGGCTGCTGGCGGCTGCTTGGTGCCTCCGATTTTTATGCCGCCGGCGCCCAAGTCGTACAGGCAACTGTTGCGGATTCGGTTGTGTCGGCAGCCGGCGCCTAGCGCAATGCCATATTCTCCAACATGCGAAACTCCGCATGCGTCAAACGTACAGTGGTGTGCATTGGTGGCCCGTATGGCTCCGCCGAGCATAATTTCCGACTGCCCGCTGTGATAGCCCGCGGGTGGGCAATTCCAGTTGGTGAACTGAAACTGAATATTTTCAAACGAGATGTGGCCGGTATTCTCCAACTTCAGCAGATAAGGCAAAACCGGTGCGGCGATGATGGTGCGGTCGGGGTTTTCGCCGGGCAACGGTAGGTAGGTAAGTTCGCCGGAGCGGCGGTCGAGGTACCACTGCCCCGGCTCGCCAAGAGCCTCGCGCACATTTTCAATGATGAAGTGCTTGCCGCGACGGAGCCTGCACCACGCGGCCGGCCTGCCTACGGGTGAAACAAAACGTACGATGTTGCGGTGCATGTCCAGTGCGCTTATACGCATGCGCGGGGCAAACCACTCCAAAAAGCACAGTACTTCAACATCGGCGAGGTTATGCCAATGCGGGCTGAACTCTCCGGGCGCAAAGCCCAGTTGGTCGTCGCCACCTCCCGGCTTGGACGCAGGAATTTGATGCGCAATTTTATAAAAGCCACGCAGGGGCAGACGCGGGCGGTATCGCCGCTGGCCATCGGCAAAGAGCTGAGAAAACTGCCATCTGCCGGCGGCTACTTCCGGCAGGTGAGCTATCCAGTTTCCGGCCTCGTTAACCCGCCACTGCGAAATCTGTCTGCCGCCACTAATAATGGCCGGTTGGTCCGGATTCAGCGAAGAGAAAATAACCGGTGATTCTGCGGTTCCTCTGTGCCGGGGGCCAAGTTTCAGCGGCTCGCTAAGGGTGTGGATTCCGGGGCATAATACAATGCGGCGCGGCTGACCGGGGTAGATGACCATGCCTGTCAGCCGCCGCAGAGCCGCCGTCAGTGTGGCCAGCGGCCCGTGCAACTGGGCCTGCTGATGCGCAGTTGTTCCATCATTGGTGTCTCGACCTTGGGGGCTGACAAAAAGCGTTGTGCCGCCGTGGGCATGCGTCGGCGGCAAAGCAGACGCGGCAGCAATTGGCCCGGCAATTTTGGCTGCGGCAATGGCCGAACCTGCCGAAATCCCTTTTAGTAAAAATGCTCGTCGCTGGTTCATAACCGATCCTTATGCATGCAGTATAGCCGTGGTGTTCTGGCGGGCCATCAGGCGCAGATGTTGTGTACGCATTCGTTGGCCTAGGGGTAAATAGTAGCAGATGTTGTGTCATTATTCCAGTTAAGGCAATCGCGATTTGCTTGGCGTAGCATAAGCCCC
>JAJXZA010000292.1 GCA_021780285.1 Planctomycetota bacterium | reverse complement strand
CGACACCCGATACCACTTAATCGCCAGCGAATACTGCCCCATCAGGTAATACATATCGCCAATGTTGCCGGTCACTGTCGGATCTGCCCCACCCGATAGCTTGTTGGCGCTGGCCAAAAGCGGGCCGGCTATACTCAGTTGCTTCTGCATGGCGTAATGCACCGCAAGATTTTCCTGCGCGACCCAGCAGTTTGGATTGTACTTAAGCACGTGCGACCAAACCCGATACGGTGGCTCATAAACCAGGCTTTGGGCGTACGACACCGCAGCTAACGCCAGCAGCAATATTGCGCTGACAATCCACAATAACACCGGTTCACCCATTAGCTTGTAACGGCCCCATCGCCTGGCAGCCAGTACCACACCCGCCCCTGCCAGCGACAAAGGACCAATGCTCGCCAAATACTGGTAATGATCCGCAACAAATGTGTAGCGCATCGTATAGTACGAAATAAAGCCCAGCACTGGCGATGCGGCAATCCCAAAAAACAGCGCCGCCGTCAGCGGACCTCGCCCAATCTTTCTGCGCAGAATAAACAATATCACTATCACACTCAGCGCTGAAAGCGGCCAGAGCCACTGCCAGCCCCGCATCGCGGCGGGGTTCCATCGCCAATATACCTCCAGCAGCGGATGCGGCCAGGCCAGTTTGCCCAGATAAAACCAGATGGCATGCCCCGCCATAATGGTGCGCTGCGCCAGCGAAAACGCAAAGGCCGGCCCTTTAGCCCCCGCCTGATGATGCTCCACATGAATGGTCATGGCCGCCAGCGCCAAACCAAAGCCAAACCACAGCAGCGTAGGCGCTATGTCACGCCAGCCGATGCGTCCCCGCCGCCACCATGCAAGCACCAACAATAGCGCCGGCAATGTACAGACATCTGTTTTGCCCAAAAGAGCGGCTACGTACAATGCCGTCGCACCGGCATACCACCAACCCCATTTTGCAGCGGCCCTGGAATCATCCACAGCAATTTTGCTATTGCCTACCGCCAACGGAAACGCCCGCAGGTACATCAGCACAGCACCGAATGCCAGCGCTGCCGAAGTCAGATTTTTCTGCTCCACCGCCCAACCCACCGTCTCCACCTGCACCGGATGAACGGTAAAAAGCGCCGCCGCCAACCATGCGCCCGGTAGCCGCACCTGCCGCAGAACCATCCACAGCAAAACCCCGTCCATGGCCTGGAGAACAATATTCAGCAAATGAAAACCAACAGGGTTTGTGCCCCAGAGGTGATACTCAATCCAGAAAAGAGTGTAGACGAGCGGGTAATATTGAATGCTGGTGCTGGGCACAAACCAGATAGACCACAACCCACGCACATGCCGCAGACTTGGGTTCTGCACAATGTAACCATAGTCGTCCCATATGTAGCCGGCATGAATCAACGGCCAATACGCCGCCAATGCCAAAACCAGCAAAGCCAAGGCCCCCGGCCAGGCTTTTTTCAACCAGCGCCACAATGCGCTTGCCAGCAGAGGACTCTGCGCGGAGCTGGCTTCCAATTCATGGGACCCCGCGGCCGCCCGGGTTTGGCTCATTGCCAGCCCTCCAACCGCACATCCGCTTTTGGAAGACCTTCTAACTGATATGCATCCTTGGGCAGCGGCTTAAGCAGCCGCAGGTCTTCATGGTACAACGCCATTTGCCGCAGAGCCTCCTGCGGATGCCCCTCCTGCTGCAGCGCCTGCGCCAGCAACAAATGAGCCTCAGCGTTGTGCCTGTGGAGTTTAAGTCCAGATTCAAGCTCAGCCACTGCCGCCGCCACCTCGCCATTTTTCAGCAGGCACCGCCCATACAAAAAGCGACGCATCGCGCTGCCGGGCTTCGCATGTACAACGTGGCGATAATAAGGCAGGGCACGATCGTATTGCTTGAGAGCATCGAGGTATTGCGCCAGTTCAAATTGATAAACCGAATGCGTTGGATTAAGCGCAATGGCATACTTCAATTCAGCAATGGCCGCCGCATGGTACGCCTGATGCCAGTAAATGCGGGCCAAAGCTTGATGCAGCTTGTCGGATTGCGGCATCATGTCAAGCCCTTTGCGAACGTCCCAATAGGCCCGATCCCACTGCCCTAAACGCTCACGCAGGGCCGCAAGCAAATAAATATCGCTGTCGGCCGTCCTGTTTATCTTCAGGGCCTGCACCAAGGCGGCAATGGCCTGATGTACATGCCCCTGGTCCTTAAGAAGTAGTGCGTAATTGTAAAACAAACCGGCCGAGTGCTTCTGAATTCGCAGCCCGGCTAGATATTGCGACTCCGCTTGTTGCAAATGCCCGCGATTAAAATACTCCGAACCCAGATTCATATGCGCCGCCCACGAGGCGGGGTTGTAGCGCAGCGTATGCTTCCAGACATGCTCAGGGTTGGCGTAAATGGCGCTTTGCGCCGCTGCCCGTACTGCCAGCACCGCCACCGCCACCACGGCCGCAATGCGGCCGATTTTCATGGCCGTTGCACCCCGTCGCGCCAGCAGCGCGGCCAACCCACCGGCGAACAGTGCTGTAATGCCCGGAATGGCCACATACTGCAGATGATCCGCCACCAGCGATTGGCCCATATACGCCATGCTTACCAGGCCCATCACCGGCAGCACACTGATCAAGAAAAAGCCCAGTCCAAAAGCAACCGCCCGGCCCCACACGCGCCAAAACCACCAACACGAGCCAGCCACCATCGTCATTGCGGCGTCCGGCAGCCACGCCCACCATTGCTGCCAGGGCACATGCCAATACGGATACACCATAAGCATGCGATACGGGAACACATCTTTAAGCACATAAAACCAGAACACCCAACCGGCCCCG
>JAJXZA010000182.1 GCA_021780285.1 Planctomycetota bacterium | reverse complement strand
ACCTCATCGGCCCGCGTGAGTTCACAATTGCCGCCACGCGCGGCCGCCAGGTCAACAATCACCGAACCCGGCGCCATAGCCTGCACCATGTCGCGCGTCACCAGAATGGGCGCCTTTTTACCCGGTACAGCCGCGGTGGCTATCACCACGTCGCTGCCTGCGACCGCGTGCATCATGAGCTTTCGCTGCTGTTGCATTTCTTCGGCCGTTTGCTCGCGGGCATAGCCTCCAGTGGTTTGCGCGTTGGCGGTGTTTAGCGGCAATTCGACGAATTTTGCCCCCAGGCTCTGTACCTGCTCTTTAACCGCGGGGCGAACGTCAAAGGCGCTTACCTGTGCACCCAGCCGCCGCGCTGTGGCAATGGCCTGCAGGCCCGCGACGCCGGCTCCAATGACAAAAACACGCGAGGCGGTAATGGTGCCCGCCGGGGTTATCATCATGGGAAATATTTTGCCCAGGCGGCACGCGGCCAACAGCACCGCGCGGTACCCGGCGATGCTGGCCAGTGAAGAGAGCGCATCCATGTTTTGCGCCCGCGTGATGCGCGGCACAAGTTCCATAGCCAGAAGGGTGACCTTGCGCCCGGCGAGCGTACGCACCAGTTGAAGATTGGTCAGTGGGTCGGCAAAGCCAATGATAATTGTGCCGGGTTTGAGTGCAGCGAGGTCATCCGCCTGATTGAGCGGCTCACCGCCAAGAGCGTGCACCTGCAGGAGCACATCGCTGCGGCTGATGATGTCCCGGCGATCAGTCGCAACCGATACGTCCGCCTTTTGATATGCCTCATCATTAAGGTGGGATTTGATACCGCAGCCGGCTTGTGCGACGACTTCGACGCCCAGTTTGGCGATAATGGCCGCTGATGCCGGTGTGACGGCCACCAGCCGCTCGCCGGGCAGTGTTTCGGTAATGGCTGAAACGATCATCTTTGCCAATGCCATCAGCCTTCGCTGCGGCTATGTGCCAGTGCAAACCGCCCTGGCAAATAGCAATGTTATCATTTCGGAAAATCGCCGTCGCCCGATTTCCAACTCAGTAATTGGAAGTGTAAGCGTCCTCTGGCTGGCATGCAAGGCATGCAACTCCTGATTGTTGTACCTCGGAGTAGAATTGTCACCCCGGATTGACGCAGCCGAGAAAACTGAGTCGGACGAGGAGAGGCTATCGTGTCCCGTCCTGATATAAGTTGGTGCTCCTCAAGGTTGAATTTGAGGGGTTGTACCGGACCAGCTAATTGTAGGGGCGTCGCATTCCATAAAAATGGATGATCGAGCGAGCGGCAAACTTTGGAATGACACGGAATCATGGTGGCGGCTACGCTGAGAAAAGGTGAATCCGGAGCAGGCGAACACGAGAGGGATCGTGGTGCAGGCATCCGAGCCTGCAAAGCGGCGATGGCTGTTAGCGTGCGGCGGCTGCGCCGGGAGCATTGACTATTGGCTCCTGCCCGCAGAAGCCTGTGCCACAATAGTGGGCGATACGCAGTAGACATAGGACGAATGTGGTGTTGCGGCAGCCAATGGCTATCCCGATGGAAAATGGGGCGGCTGCGAATTATAGCCCCTGTGCCGCTGGCGATTGCCGGCGAACTGCACACGGGCGATGTCGTGGCGGTGACGAAATACAACGCCCGTGTTTGTTAAACCCGCCGAGTTTTTGCCTGCTGGTTTATGTTTACCCGCCCACCACCGAAGAGCGTCCTTCGTCGGCGCTGGTGACGTCGAGCGGGGAGGAGGCGTGGTCTTGCGTCGGCGCTTTGGAGCCGAGGTTGCTGGGGCGCTGATGCTTTTTGCGGCCATTGAGCGCGGCATCCATCTGGCGCAGGGCCTGCTTGATACGAAGTTCGTTTTCGACCAGTGCAATGCGCACAAAGCCTTCGCCGTTTTCGCCAAAGCCACGGCCCGGCGCTACGGCCACATCGGCCTCTTCGAGCAGTCGCAGCGAAAAATCAATGGTTCCCTGGCCGGCTAAATGCTGCTCGGCGACTTTGGCCCAGACGAACATGCTGGCCCGCGGCGACTCCACGCTCCAACCGAGCTTGCGCAGGCCGCTTACCAGCACATCGCGGCGCTTCTGGTACACGGCTGCCTGCCGGGCAACAAAGTCATCGCCCTTGCGCAGGGCGAGAATGCTGGCGATTTGAATGGGAGCGAAATGGCCATAATCGTAATAGCCTTTGATGGTAGAGAGAGCCCGTACCATTTCGCTGTTGCCGCAGCAGAATCCGACGCGCCATCCGGCCATGTTGTAGGGTTTGCTCATGGTGGAGAATTCCACGCCGACTTCTTTAGCGCCTGGCGTGGCTAAAAACGATGGCGCCTGGTAGGCGTCAAAGCAGGTTTCGCCATAGGCAAAATCGCTGATGATCAGCACGTTGTATTGGCGGGCAAGATCCACGGCCTGCTGATAAAACTTCGGCTCAACCGTCATGGCCGATGGATTATGCGGATAGTTGAGAATGAGCAGTTTGGGGCGTGGATAGAGGTTTTTTAAAACATGCTCGATGCGCTGCAAAAACGCTTCATCATTGCCCAGCGGCACGCTGATGACGTTGGCGCCCGCCAAGGCCACGGCATACATGTGGATGGGGTAGGCCGGGTCGCCCACCACCACGGTGTCGCCGGCGCCGAGCATGGCGAGCATAAGATGCGAAAAGCCCTCTTTGCTGCCGATGGTTGCCACAATTTCGGTTTCAGGGTCCAGCTCTACGCCGTAGCGTCGTTTGTACTTGAGTGCCACCTCGCGTCGCAGGTTAAAGATGCCCACGCTAGCCGAATAGCGATGATTGCGCGGATCGCGGGCAGCTTCGGCGAGTTTATCAATGACAAAATCGGGCGAAGGGTCAATTGGGTTGCCCATGCCCAGGTCAATAACATCGTGCCCGGCACGGCGTTTTTGGGCCTTGAGCGAGTTGATACGCGCGAACAGGTACGGGGGAAGCCGCCGTATTCGGGATGAAACTTCAATCTTAAATGGGATATCGTTGCCGCCAGCCATGGCTGAAAATCCTCCGGCATAAATGGAAAGCAAAGCCAACTGGCCGCATTGGCTGCGGCCAACAAAACATCTCAGATTGACTGCATGCAATCTGATTCGCCACACTTAGTCGCCGCAAACCTGGCGATCAGTGTGGCGTGCTCGCCGCCCGCTTCTTGGCCGCTTCCTGCTGGGCCTTTATTTCGGCGAGCAGGTTCTGCTGCTCCTGTGCCAGTATAGGGTTGTCAATCTTAATATTGGCAGACTGCACGAGCCGCTGAATTTCCTGATTACCCCATTGCAGGTCCAGTGCGTTCTGCAACTTTGCTTTGAGGTCTCCCTTAACTGCTGAGAGCGGCGTGGAGGACGCTGGTATTTTTTTTACCAGCCAGAGCAGATGGTACACATTTTTCAGTGGAATCGAAGGCGAAAGGCGCCCCGGTTTGAGCCGCTTGGCAGTGTCGGTGAGGAGTTGCGGCAGCGCGGGGTCGTTTAGTGGAATAATGGTGAGTCCACCGTTTGCGGCATTTTGCTGATCAATGCTCATTTTGGCGGCAATAGTTGCGGGGTCTTTTTGTTCGTGCATGATAAGCTGCCTGACGGTGGCGGCATCTTCGAGGGTTCGAACGACGATGTCGCGTACTTCGACACGTGGCCCGTATTGAATGTTGTAGGCGGTCTGAATTTGCTCAGCAGTCACATGTACGTGGCCTTTGGCTAAAGCCAGAATGTAGGCGGTTTTGGCCAGCGACATCTCAAAATCGGCCATGTTCTGGCCGCGCTGTGCCAGCAGCCGGGCCAACACGGCGCGCCGCTGACCCACCGGTACGTGCTGGGCCTGTAACTGGGCGAGCACTTTGTCCATTTGTTTTTGTATATCGGCGGGGCCTACCTTAAGCCCGGCTTGGGCGCAGGCCTGCTTGAGCAGCGTCAGCTGCACCCACTGCTGAAACAGCGAGGTGCCATACAATGCTGTCAGGGTATCGTTAAAGGCGGGCTGGCTTAACCGCTCGCCGTTAATTTCAACAAGCGCCGGTTCACCGGGCGCTGCCACCGTTGGCAGAATAGAAATGCCTTTGGCCGGCGCGGCGGGCTTGGTTACAGGTGCGGCCAGTGCGTGGCGCCCGGCCCCCACGGACAGCATTACGGCGATGCAGGCTGCGACCAAGGTTGCTCTTTTAATCGAGCCATTGGGTCCGGGCGATTGCAGGTTTTGTGAGAGCACTAAAAACTCCTCTATTTTTTTGAGCGATGCCGCCCTTTGGCAGGGCACGGTACGCTCATTTTTCGGCAGTCACTGCCGAGATAATACCGGTTATTTTATCGGCTGACGAGCGGATAAACCAGTGTCGAAAAATGGCGTAGCCTGCAAGCATGCCAAATGGGGGTTTGTTAATTAATGGTAAAGCGTCTATACTATTGGGCAATCCCGCCGGCGGTGAACCCCTCGCAGTTGAGTTAACAGCGCTGGAATTTTAACCCGCGAACCACTGTCATGTGGCTTGTTGGGTGCATGGAGTGCAGAATATGCCATTTGCGGCATTTGGTTTACATCCCGACATCGTTGCGGGCGTACGCGACCTGGCCTTTACCCGCCCTACGCCCATTCAGGCGGATGCGATACCGCCAGCGCTCAAAGGGCATGATATTTTAGGCTGCGCCGCGACAGGTTCCGGCAAAACCGCGGCCTTTATGCTGCCCACGATGCATCATTTAATGACGCATCGGCCCGTCGGAGGGGCCGGCCGTCGGCGTGTTCGGGCGCTGGTGCTCACACCCACGCGCGAGCTTGCAGCGCAAATTCACCAAAATCTGGTGGAAATGGCCACGCATACACCGCTTTCAGGGGCCATCATAATTGGTGGCGTAGCAATGGGGCCGCAGGAACACGCGTTCCGGACAGGCGTGGATATTCTCATTGCCACCCCCGGCAGACTGCTCGATCATCTTCGCAACTCGTATGCCGATTTATCCGCCATTGAAGTGCTGGTGCTTGACGAAGCGGATCGCATGCTTGATATGGGTTTTTTACCCGACATACGACGTATTTTGAAGGTGCTGCCGGTGAAGCGGCAGACGCTGTTTTTTTCAGCAACGATGCCCGCGGAAATTCGGAGCCTGGCCAACGATCTATTGAAAAATCCGGTGGTGATACAGATGGAGCGCAAGGCGGCTCCCGCGGCCGGCATTACGCAGGCGATTTACCCGGTGGGGCAACATCTCAAACAGCATCTTCTGGTGGAATTGCTTAAAAATCAGCAGTTGGAATCGGTGATCTGCTTTACGCGCACCAAACACCGGGCTAATCGCGTGGCAGACTTTCTCGAACGCCAGGGTGTGGCCAGCGCCCGCATTCACGGCAACCGCTCGCAGGCGCAGCGCACCGCTGCTTTGGCGGGGTTTAAGGCCGGCAAGTTTCGGGTGCTGGTGGCCACCGACATTGCGGCCCGCGGCATAGACATCAGCGAAGTCTCGCATGTGATAAATTTTGACTGCCCGCATATTGCCGAAGATTACATCCACCGCGTGGGCCGCACCGGCCGCGCTGCGGCCACGGGCGATGCGTTTACGTTTGTATCGCCGGATGAAGAGAGCAATGTGCGCATCATTGAAAGAGCCATTGGCAATCGCCTGCCGCGGGTTACGCTGCCCAATTTTAATTACAACCAACAACCTGCGGAAAAACTTGAAATTCCACTGGCCCAGCGCATTGCCGCTATCAGGCAGCGCAAAGCGCAGGAACGTGAAAATCAAGGGCAGCGTCAAATGCACGATCGCGGTAGAGGCGGCCAAGCGGGTCACCAAGGACATAAGGACCGGACGTGGCACGAACCCAAGCATGCTGCGAACGCAGGCCAGCGGCCACGAGAAAATCAGGGGGCGGCGGACGGTGTCGGCCGATCTGGAGGCGGCGGGGCACGCCATGGCAGACCCAAACCGCAAGGCGGGTTTAAGCATCAGGGGCGGCCTGGCCGTGGGCCAAACCGCCCCAGCGGATATGGCCGCTTTGGCGAGTCGCGCGGCAATCGGTAAACTCGGTACCGCGACATTATCTATCAGACAACACTATTCGGCACGCGGTAATCTTCGTGCGCATTGGCTTAACCGGGTGACCTGGCAGCGCTGGCGCGCCGGCCGGGGCGGCCAACGCAGCTTCACCGCGCGGCGCGTCGTTGGGCGATGGGGCATTTTGCTTTAAATCGCGGCCGCATGGGTCATGTACGATGACGTTCTGCGCCAGTGCCGGCCTCAACCGGTTGGCCGCCCTTTACCTGGACAGGGTTCGTAAGCTCCGGCGTATGCCAGGCATATTCCGGCTCGCCGATTTTGCGGGCAATGGTGTCAGGATAGCCGCTGAACATAATGGCCCATACCAGAATAATGCCGGCAAAAAGCACCGGGTCAATGGTGCGGCCCCAGTTGGGGCCGTTGTGGCCAAAGATTTTGTCAATGTCAGACGTGAAGAGCATAAGCACGGCGGCGGCAATGAGGGCGTAGAGCACGCGCCGCCGAGCTGCGGTAGAAGCCTCAACATCGCATAAGATCATCACCGCTGCGCTAAGCGTTAACACGAGCGTTACATAGTGCGGCACCCAACTCCACTCTTCCGCCCAAAGCATAAACGCGGCAATGGCTCCAAGCTCCAAAATGTATCGGCGGCAGCGCAGCGAAGGCAATGGCCGTCGCATCCAGATGAGGCCAATAATGCCTATACACACCAAAAGGCCGCGAATAATATGCCGGGCAATGGGTTCAGGCAGGTTAAGAACATTGCAGTAATGATTAATATGCTTGCCGCCCGCAAGGCTTACGAATGCGGGTGTATGCGTGAGCAGGCGATTAAGAAAGCTCGGAATAGATTCGCCGGAAGAGACGGCGACGGTTCCCTTAAGGACGTAAGGCGTAATCATGATGTCAGTCCACTGGTGCCACCAGGCGAGATTCTGCGACCAGCCGAAGCAAAGCGTGCCAAAGCCAAAAATCCAGAATGCCATGCCCACCACCATGGCAACCCCGACGGACCAACGGCGCCGCCAGAGCATGTACACCAGAAAGATAACCGGCGTAACTTTAATGCATACGGCCAGCGCCAGCATGAAGCCGGCCGGCCAGTTGGCCCAGGATTCGTCCAACTGCGCCAGCCACAGGCCGATGACCATGGGCGTAAGCATAAACAGGTTCATTTGTCCTTCCTGGACGTCGCCGATAATGGGCCAAAACCAGATAAGCCCCAGCAGTACAAGCGCGGGCCACTCAAAGCGCGAGCCGGCCTGACGTACCATGGACCTGCAAAGGTAAAAAATAAGCATGACCATGGGGAGCTTGCACAAAGCCCATATAAGCTGGGCGTTGGCCGGTGAGACCCATGCAAACGGCGCCAGCAGTCCGAGCGTGGTTGGCGGCATGGGCCACAGGTCGTTAATCATGGGATGATGGTCAAACAAAAAGCCCGGCAGCATGTGCATCCAGCGGTCAAAATCGTTGATGTAATTTTGTACCGCAAGATGCATGGTATGCAGCACGCGGCGGCGGTCCTGCAGGCCGCAAATTAAAAATGTGACACCGGCGACACACCATACAATCCAGTGCGACCAGCGCGGCAGCGGCCTGGGAGGTGGTTTAGAGAAAGGATCTGCTGCATTTGGCGGGGTGGTGGTTTGGGTTGGCTGGTTCAAGGCGACCTCGCAGGTTGTTGAGATTGTTTAACAGGAAAAACGGACGGATATGCGGCTTGCACCAAAAGTTTGTCTATTGAGCGGAATTTTTTATACGCCGCTGCCGTACACCGGCGGCGATCTGGCAGGCCATGCGGATGGCGGCCTTCATGCTGCCGGGGTTTGCCTTGTTGCGGCCAACGATATCAAAGGCGGTACCGTGGTCCACGCTGGTACGCACAATGGGCAAGCCGAGTGTGAGATTGACGCTGTTATGAAAGTCGAGCAGCTTGACGGGTATGAGGCCTTGATCGTGGTACATGGCCACGACAATATCAAAGGCACCCTGGGCTGCTTTATAAAAAATAGTGTCAGCGCTGAAAGGTCCCTGCACGTCCATGCCGTGGCTGCGGGCCATGTTAATGGCGGGGGTGATGATGCGCTGCTCTTCATCGCCGAACTGGCCATTTTCACCGGCGTGCGGGTTGAGGCCGCAAACGGCGATTCGGGGTTTTTCAATACCGAACCATTCGCGTAAGGCCTGATGGGCCAAATCAATGGGGTCGAATACCCGGCCGATGTAAAAACTGTGGCGTAGTTCAAGCAAAGGTTCGTGAATGGTGCACAATACCACGCGCAGGCCCTTGTGCGGCATGGGGCTGGCACCGGGCGTGGGACCGGCGGGAGGGGCGGCGGCGAACATCATGGCGTAGCGCTTGACGCCGGTTTTTTCGGCGAGCATTTCGGTATGGCCGGGCCAGCGATGAAAACCCGCGAGCTTCCAGCTTTCTTTGCAGATGGGGCCGGTGACCATGGCGTCAATTTTTTTATCAGTGGCGGCGCGCAGGGCGTCAAAAACAAATTGGGCCGACGCCTGGCCGCCTGGTTTAGAAGGCCCTTTGGTCTCATTGCCCATAAAGGCGTATTCGTCGTAATCGAGCACGACCACATCATGGTCGTAGGGACGCATCCGCTCGTGGTGATCGCGCCACCAGAAGGGGTCTATCTCGGCAAGGTCGGCGGCATAGGCGAGCAGTTCATTAAAGCCAAAGATGACAAACTTTGCGAGCCGGCGGATATCCGGGTCGGCAAGCGCTTTGACAACAACTTCCGGGCCGATGCCGGCCGGGTCGCCCATGGTAATGCCGATGGTGGGTATAAAATCACTCATGCGTTCACCGTAGAATCAGTCGGCGCGTTGCAGCGGTGTCCGGGAGAAATAATATCAAGATAATGCCGGATGGATCGCACCAGAATATCCGTTTCAATGTTAACCTGATCGCCCGGCTCAAGGCTGCCCAACGTGGTATTTTCGCGTGTGGCGGGGATAACCGCTACGGTAAATGTTTGATCTGTAACTTCGGCAATGGTCATGCTTACACCGTCGAGCGCCACGCTGCCGCGAGGCACGATGAGCGGGGCCGAAGCGGTCGGCAAAGAAAAAGTAATGCGCCAATCGTCAGGTTGGCTCTGCACTTGCTTCACCGTTGTGATGGTATCAATATGGCCCTGTACGAAGTGGCCGCCAAGCTCGTCGCCGGCTTTGAGCGAGCATTCGAGATTGACAGCATCGCCTGGCTGTTTGTCGCCCAGCGTGGTGGCGCGCAGTGTTTGCCGCACCACGTCAAAACCGGCGGTGGCGCCGTCGTACTGCACCACGGTAAGGCAAACGCCCGAAACGGCAATGGAATCGCCGAGTTTAATCGCCCGGTGTGCCAGCCCTTGCAGCGCAATAACCAGGCGCCGTCCGGCCGTGGTGGGGCGGGTTTCAACGATGGAGCCAACAGCTTGTACAAGCCCTGTAAACATGTTTGCATTGTAACATAGAGTAGGCATGTCGCTCGACGGTGCGGTGGGTGGTTTGGGCATTCGCCGAAAGGCTGCTTGGTCTGTAAAATCTTGCATATGGCGAAATCAAGGAACAATCGTCGGTACGGCAAGTCAGAGCGGCTGCATCAACAGGCGTTGGCGGTTATGCCGGGAGGCGTTTCTTCCCCGGTGCGGTCGTTTAAGAGCGTTGGGTTGTCGCCCGTTTTTATAAAATCGGGGCAGGGGGCATACCTGACGGATGTGGACGGCAACAACTACGTTGATTATGTGATGAGCTATGGGCCGCTGATTGCGGGCCATGCCCACCCGGCGGTGCGGGCGGCGGTGGCCAAACAAATCAGTCGGGGGTCGTCATTTGGATGTTGCAGCGAGTTGGAAATTACGCTGGCGACATTCATAGCCGGAGTTATGCCCGGCGTGCCGATGGTGCGGTTCGTCAACAGCGGCACCGAAGCGGTAACAAGCGCTTTGCGGCTGGCGCGCGGTGCCACTGGAAGGCCGCTGATTGTAAAGTGTGCCGGTTGCTACCATGGTCATGTGGATGCGCTGCTGGTACAGGCGGGCAGCGGTGCGACCACGCACGGCCAGCCGAGCAGCCCGGGCATTCCCGATGCGGTTATCAACAACACCTTGCTGGTACCGTTTAACGATGCGGCGGCCGCAGAGGCTGTTTTTTCGCAGCATGGCGGCCAGATTGCCGCCATGATTGTGGAGCCTATTTTAGGGAATATCGGGGTCGTTTTGCCGGAGGCCGGCTACCTTGCCCGTTTGCGTGAACTGTGCAGCCGCCATGGGGCGATTCTTATATTTGATGAGGTGATGACGGGCTTTCGGGTGGCGCTGGGCGGTGCGCAGCAATTGCAGCAGGTTCAGCCGGATATAACATGCCTCGGTAAAATTATCGGTGGAGGCCTGCCGGTGGGCGCCTACGGCGGTCGCGAGGAGCTGATGAATCAGGTTTCGCCGGCGGGGCCGGTGTATCAGGCAGGCACGCTATCGGGCAATCCGCTGGCGATGATCGCGGGGTTAACTACGCTGCGATTGCTGCAATCAGCTGCTGCGGGTGACGCGGCCAATGCCGCTAATTCATCGCAGGATGCCTATGTGGTGCTCGAAGCGCTGGGATCGCGGCTTCAGCATGGCTTGGAAAAATCTGCCGCCAGGGCTGAGGTGCCGTTGGTGGTGCAGCGGTGCGGCAGCATGATCACGCCATTTTTTACGGGACAATCGGGTAAGGAGAGTATCAAGAATTATGCCGATGCACTCGCGTGTGATACGCAGGCATATGCCCGCTTTTTTAAGGCGATGCTGGATGGCGGCGTCATGCTGCCGCCATCGCAGTTTGAGGCTTGGTTTATCAGTTTGGCACATACCGAGGTGGATATTGACCAGACAGTCGAAGCGGCGGCGAAGGCATTTGAGGCGGTTAAGCAGCCGGCGGCGCAAGGGTAGATCGCAATGCCCGGGATGGGAGTCGAACCTAAGGCAAAAACCCTAACAAAAGCACATATTTCAGAATTGAGCGCTGCAAAATGCGCTGCAACTGCCAAAAACGATAAAGAGGCTGCTTGTCTGCTTTCGCTGATCCAGAACTGGGCTAAGATGCCGCC
>JAJXZA010000134.1 GCA_021780285.1 Planctomycetota bacterium | reverse complement strand
AACATATCGGACTCCTTTCCGGTTCGCATGGTTGTCATTACCCGCGAATGTACGGGGGAGTCCGATCTTTTTAAAGTCTGCCGTCATGAAAAGCGCATCTGCAAAATGGCAAAAGTCGAGCTTAAGGCGTGCTTCCCGCCCATTTAGTGCCGTTCGAACTGGGCATCAAATACGATATTGCTGGGGGCGAAATCGAGTTTTTTTACGAACGCAGCCGCTTCAGCGGCCCCGTGGCGGCGGTCCATGTTCTGATCTTCCCACTCCACGGAAAGCGGCCCGTGATAGGCAATTTCATTCAGAGCGCGAATAACCTGCTCAAAATTAACACAACCGCGGCCCAGCGAACGAAACTCCCAAAACCGCTGAGCATGGCCAAACGGCAAATGCCCACCGAAAACGCCGCTGCGCCGGGGAACCGGGCTGACCCAGGCATCTTTCATATGCACATGATAGATGCGGTCGCCAAACTCGCGAATAAATCCAACATAATCAACCCCCTGATACACAAAATGGGATGGGTCAAAATTAAAACCAAAGCTTCTGCGTCCACCGACCGCATCAACCGCCATGCGGGCGCTGGCGGTATCAAAGGCAATTTCGGTTGGATGCGCTTCGAGCGCAAAGACCACGCCGTGTTCGTCAAATACGTCAAATATTGGATTCCATCGGCGGGCAAAATCCTTGAAGCCATCTTCTATCTGGCCCGCCAGCACCGGCGGAAAGCTATACACCAAATGCCAGATGCTGCTGCCCGTGAAGCCATTAACCACCGGCCGCTTGAGTTTACGCTTCAGCGCTGCCGGAGCCGCATCAAAAAACTTGCGAGCTGCGCGGGCGGTGTTCTTCATTTCCTCGGCGGCACGCTGCCGCACGGCTTCAGGCTTGCCATCGCCCCAGACATGCACCGGCAGAATCGCCTGGTGCCGGGCGTCTATGTTGTCACAAACGGCCTGCCCCACCAGATGAGCACTGATGGCGTGGCAAGCAAGGCCATGTTTTTGGAGCAGTTGCCACTTGCGGCGCACATAGTCCTTTTCTACCAGGGAACGGCCCACCTCAAAATGGTCGCCCCAGCAGGCCAGTTCCAGGCCATCGTAGCCAAACTCTTTGGCCTGTCGGCACATATCGGAAAGCGACAAATCGGCCCACTGGCCGGTAAACAAGGTAACAGGACGCGACATAAAGGCTCCATAGATAATCGGGCTTAGCACACGACGGCCTCGGTTTGCAAGCCCGCGGCCACCACATATTAGCCATTTCAGCTACCTATGGCGAGAGGCCCTTATTGCTGAAAAGAGACCCGATTCCAACTCTGAAATAACCCAATTTTTAATACATGTATCGTACCGCTCAATTATACGTTCACGCATCTCAAACTCCTCTCAAAAAGACTCGTGAGGTACGTCAACCCATATCAGGAGAGGTTACCGGCCAAGGGCCCGAAAATGTGGTGTGGCAAATTGTGCCGGTTATTTCCTATTTCAGGCTCATTGCTCTAAAATGAATTGTTTGCACGGCGCCAGGGTGGCGGTCGGGCGACTGGCACAGGAGCAATGACAGAATGATTCAGCGAC
Organism: Planctomycetota bacterium; assembly: GCA_021780285.1. GTDB lineage: Bacteria > Planctomycetota > Phycisphaerae > WQYP01 > WQYP01 > JABEVB01. The sequence goes on along the minus strand of JAJXZA010000134.1, from coordinate 42,710 downwards.
GGAAAACCCGGCAGGTTAAGGTTGGCAATGTACTCATCGGCGGCGATGCCCCAATTGCGGTGCAGTCTATGACCAGCGGCTACACCCATGATATTGACGGATGCGTGCGCGAAATCAACAAACTCGCCGCCGCCGGAGCCGACATTGTTCGCGTGGCTGTGCCTGAAAAAAAAGATACGCTGGCACTAAAGGAAATTCTCAAACAGGTGAGCGTGCCGATTGTCGCCGATGTGCACTTTCACTTTCAGCGGGCGCTGGAGGCGGTGGAAGCGGGCGTGCATAAAATTCGCCTGAATCCGGGCAACATAAACGACCGCAAACAGGTTGAAAGCGTTATTGACGCCTGCAAAGAGCGCAAGCTGCCCATTCGCGTGGGCGTCAATGAAGGCTCGATTGTGGAACGCAAAGACAAACAGCGCCGCATGAAAGAGCTTGGCGCGGTGTTCAGCGACAATCGCCACGGCCACCTCCTGGCCATTATGATCACCAAGCTCGAAGAATATCTCGACATATTTTATGAGCGGGACTTTTATGACATTGTCATTTCGGCCAAGTCAATTGATCCTCTGCTGGTCATAGACGCCTATACCGAAATTTCCAAGCGGTTTGATCATCCGCTGCATTTAGGGGTCACACACGCCGGCCCCAAAGAAACGGGAACCATTCGCAGCGTGGTGCCGCTGGGCACGCTGCTGGCCAATGGCATCGGCGATACGTTGCGCATAAGTTACGCCAACGATCCGATTTACGAAGTACAGGACGGCCTCGAACTGCTGTATGTGCTGGGCCTGCGCACCCGCAAGGGCGCAGAACTGATTGCCTGCCCCACCTGCGGGCGCATTCAGGTGGATCTTTTTACGCTGGTGCAGCAGGTAAACCGCAAACTTAAAGAAGAAATTACGCTGCCGATCAAGGTGGCTGTGATGGGGTGCGTGGTCAACGGCCCCGGTGAATGTGAAGGCGCCGACGTGGCGATTTTTGCCGGCGACAAGCGGGGCATCATTTACGTGCAGGGCGAAAAAGTCGCCAACGTGCCGGAAGAACAGATTCTCGAAGCCCTGCTGGCTGAATGTAAAAAGTTCCAGACCAAAGTACTTGCCGGTCAGGCGAAGCTCGGAGAAAAGCTTGTGGACATCATTCCGCCCGATCCGATCGGGGAGCTGGGTTCGGGTTATGCCAAGATTCAGGCCGCCAAAGAGACCGGCGGCAGTACGGTAACACTGCCGGTGGTGCAGGCCTGAGGGATTGCAGCGGGGTGAAGCACCGTGACCAACGGGCGCTGCGCGATGATCCAGTTTTCGTGATGGGATTTTCCTTGCATGTTTGATTCACTTTCGGAACGATTTTCAGGCTTGGTTAAGACGCTGTCGGGGCGCGGCCGCATAAGTGAGTCGAACGTTCGCGATGCAATGGCCAACGTTCGCACCGCCCTGCTCGAAGCGGATGTCAATTACGATGTGGTGGACCAGTTTTCTCGCCGGGTGCTGGACAAAGCCATCGGTGCGGAAGTGCTCAATTCACTTGAGCCGGGCCAGCAGATTATCAAAATTGTTTACGACGAACTGGTGGAACTGATGGGGCCATCGGCGACGGGGGTGCAATTTGTCGCCTCACCGCCGACGGTCATCATGATGTGTGGCCTTCAGGGGTCGGGCAAAACCACCACATGCGGCAAGCTTGCGCTGTACCTGAAAGGCAAAGGAAAAAACCCGCTGCTGGTGGCGGCCGATACCCAGCGGCCCGCCGCTATTGAACAGCTTGCCACGCTGGCGACACAGGTGGAGGTACCCATTTATCGCGAAGATGGCACCGCCAACCCGGTGCCGATTTGCCGCAACGCCATTGAACATGCCCGGCAAACGGGACGCGATGTGGTTATTCTCGATACCGCCGGCCGACTGCATATAGATGCACCGCTGATGGAGCAGCTCCGGCAGATTAATGCCACCGTGCGACCGCATCAGATTTTTCTGGTAATAGACGCCATGGTGGGCCAAGATGCGGTTAATTCCGCCCGCTCATTTAATGAACAGCTTGAAATTGACGGCATCATTGTCACCAAGTTTGATTCTGATACACGCGGCGGCGCGGCGCTTTCGGTGCGCAGCGTCACCGGAAAACCCATTAAATTCATGGGTGTCGGCGAAAAGCTGCAGATGCTTGAGGAGTTTCATCCGGACCGCATCGCGCAGCGCATTTTAGGCATGGGCGACGTGCTGAGTCTCGTTGAAAAGGCCCAGGAGCACTTTGACGAAAAGCAAGCCCAGAAAATGCAGGCCAAACTGGCCAATGCCACCTTTACCCTTGATGACTTTCTTGATCAGATGCGATCCGTGCGAAAAATGGGGCCTCTTAAGCAGTTGCTTGGCATGATGCCCGGAATGGGATCAGCACTGAAAGACCTGCATCTTCCGGAAGAGGAGTTGAATAAGGCTGAAGCAATCATCCAGAGCATGGCCCGCAAAGAGCGGCAAAATCCCGACATGATTGAAGCCTCCCATCGCCGGCGCATCGCCCGCGGCGCCGGGGTGCAGGTGGACGATGTTTCGCGACTTGTTAAGGGTTTTGCATCAGCCCGGGACATGGTTAAGAAAATGAGCCGAATGACCATGGGCGATAAAGCTGGCCTGGCCAAGGCGATGGCCGGCATGACGCCCGAACAGTACTCGGCCATGAGCCGCATGTCTGCAGGACCGGCACGCGAGGTAAGCCGGCTCTCACCCCAGCAGAAGCGCAAGCTGCGCGAACGCCGTCGCCGCGGGCAATGATGCCCTGTTGGCAGAACAGAAAGACCGCCGGAAGACTACGATTCTTAAGCCCTTATAACCGGATTCAGCCGCCACATCATTCAGCGTCGCATATGATCAAAGCGCAATGCAAGGTTTTACCGTTGGCGCATTACTGCGAACTTGTCGAAACGCCATACGTGTTGAGTAATTGCATGAACTGTGCATGGTAATATTTTCCGCCGATCTGATTACCGTAAATGGCGTAAAGCTGCTCAAGCGATTTGGTCGTGGCATCACGATGAGCATTCGCCCGCAGGTTGCCTCTGATCAGATAGATATACGCACCCCAGAAAAGCTCTGAGCCGGGGGTCAACTTGGGAATGGTTCGGACATACAAACTGTGCGAATAACTGTAATCAGCGGTTTCGTAGGCGCAGCGAGCCACGCCCAAAAAGTTGCGTAAGTCCTGAGGCTTTTGGCTTTCAAGCTGCTTATACAGCGCCATCGCCTGATGCGGGTGGCCCGCACGAACCAGTTCGTCGGCATAAATCTGCTGATAAGTGTATATCTCATCCGGCTTGGTGCCCGGTTTGCTCTGAAGATACGCGATGAGCTGGTTGAGCAGCGCCGCCGCGTCGTTGGCCATGGATTGCGCCTTGACCGGGTCGGTTTTCTGAATGCGGCGGCTTTCGGAATCGTATTGCCCGATCAGGCCGCGAATAACGTCATCAGCACTTTGCGATGATTGATCGGCATATTGCTTTACCAGCGGCAAAATCTTCTGAGGTTCGTTGCTGAGCTGATACTGACGTATACGGTACCGAAGCACAACGCCCTGAAGCCGTGGCGAGAGCGTTTTGCGGATAGCTTCCAGTTTATCCAGCGCCCGGCCCGCGGCGGATGGGTCCTGCAAAGGGTCCAGCGCGGTGCTGGCCTGGATCAACCAAATGTCCTGCCGATAGCCCCGAACTTCTTTGATCACATCAGGCGGTGTGCCGGGTGGGGGCTGATCGAGACTGGCAAGAAAGCTTTGGCACTGCTGCATCAGGTTAAGCGCCGCTTGACGCTGTTGCGTCGGTGATTTTTTTTCATCCACGAGGTTGCCAAGCTCGATGGTTGCTATGCGCACCAACTGGTAATGGGCCAACAGGTAAAACTTGTTGGTGCCGGGAATGGTGTTAAGAACCTTCTGGGCTTGAGAAAGCTGTTTGGCTTTTTCAAGCTGCGTTGCATAAGGCAGCGCCCACTTGCTTTCGTGAAACGTGTTGTACGCAAGATCGAGGGCCTTAAGCGTGAGTTTGGAAAGGCCCGGCGTTGAACCGCCGCCTTCGTTGAGTTGCCGCAGGTGGTACAGCGCGACATCGAGCACATTTTTGGCCCGTGGATCGGTCGGCTTTGCCTCAATAAACTCTACGTCCATCTTAATGGATTGATCCAACCGTCCCAGCCGCCCGTTGCATATGCCGCCAATCAAGAGCGCCTCCCGGCGAATATCAGGGGCAAGGCTTTTGTCGGCGAGCAGGTAATTGACGGCGTCGAGGCTTTGTGCATTGTTTCGATGGTGCGCCTGCAACCACGCATAGGCCAGGGTTTTAATCGGCTCAAGGGCCGCGAAGTTCGGCTTGCCCGTGATGCCGCCCGCCAAATGTTGATAGATCAGATCCTGGTACTGCGGAGCCTTACTGACAATAGTAAGCACAAGCTGGGTAGCGGCCTGCTGCTGCGATTTATCGCGAGCCAAAATTCGGTAGCGCAGAAGCTCGGCTCCCATGCGTGCGCTGGGCACGTCTATGGACTTGTTATCGCGAATCCATTGGCTGTAGGAGGCTTGGCTGGCAGCGGCCGCTTTGAGGTCTCCCTTGCGCAGCATGGCGACGATCTGCTGATATTTAGCCTGGTATTGCACCCACAGGGGCGATCCGCTTGCCTGGGCTTGGGTTAAGTCGCTTATCGCATGGCCATATTTACCATTTTGAAGATTGGCCTTGCCACTCAGCAACAGCGACTGGTATAAAACACCTGACTGCGAACCGGATTTAATCCAATGTTGCAGCAGCGCTATGGATTGATCCAACAGCTTACTCCGCTGCGGTGAGGCGGCCGGCAGCGAGAGGGCCAAAAAGTAATCGCCATAGGCTTGATAATACCCTGTTTGGGTTTGGCCGTTCATGGCAGTCATGTATACTTGCTCATCGGCATCGGTAAAATGCACGGCGTTGTTCAGTCGAGCGATGGTACCGCCGAATTTGGCGGCGGCCAGTTTTAGCAGGTCGTGCGCCAATTGCGCCACCGGCTGCAAAGCAGCCAAATCTTTCGGCGTACCGGACCAATACTCAATTTTATCTGACAGCGGCGGAACGATATTTGCAAAAATAAACTTCGCCTGATCCAGCGCCCAATTGGCATCCACCGCGCCGCCGCTGGCCTTAAAATATGCCTGCACATCGCGGACAAACTCCTGGCCCAGCTTAAACTGCTCTTCAGGATGGCTGGCGTAACTACCCCACTGCGTGAAAATTACAGCGGAACGAAACAAGCCGGCTGCGGGGCCTTTGGCATGATCGGCCGCGGCCTGCTGCACCAAGGGTTGCAAATTCAGATCTTCCAGATGACTGACAAAGCGCGTCTGCAGAAGCGACTGGGGCGACATTCCGGCGGGAGCAGTCGCGGCTACGGAAGCCCCGGCCAAAGCCGTTACCGCAGTCAAACCTGTTAAACAAACAATAAAATGATTTTTCATAGCCGAGAGTTTCCATCCTTGTTGCTTGCCTGTACAGGCGACTCCACCGTTGGCACAGGCCGCACATGAGCTTCCACTACGCCACTTAGCTGCCCCGGGTGTCGCGCGGCAGTTCATGCCCAGCCCGGTCAGGCCGGCGCGTAAAAGGCGACATGCTGATACCTCGCGCCCACGCAATCGCTATACACCGTAATCAGGTCCTGATATGGAACATCTTCCGATGGCTTAATAAGCACCTGCACATCCTTGCCAAGCACTTGTCGTTTAGCCTCGAGCCGATGGTACAACTCACCTGAAAGGTCTTCGGTCTGTAGGCCAGGCAGCGATGCCATGGTGTGCGTGCCGCGCATCTCCAGCTTGATAATAAGTCGGGTGGCGGGCATGGGCTTGGTTTTGGTGTTGCTTAACCCCCCCTTGATGGCCGGGGTATTGTTGGTAAGGTACCAGTCCGGCGAAGAAAACGAACTGCCTAACATGAAGAAAATCAGGATCACCATCACCACGTCCACCATGGGCGTCATATTGGGCCCCACATGCATACCGTGTTGCATACCGACTTTTCTGCGACCAGCCATAGTACACCTTCTATAAAACAGCGGCGAACCCGGTTAAGAGTTCGGCCTTTTGGTCATAAAGTGAATGCTTGAAATGCCGGCCGAGGCGCAGTCTTCAAGCACCGGGGCTATATACTTAAAGTGTGTGCTCTTATCGGCGCGAATCACGAGTTTAAGGTTAGGATTGCTCGCTTTATATTTGCGAAGCTCGGCCTTGAGTTGCTCATAGCCGATATCCTGACCCCATACAATAATCTTTGGAGCATGCTGAACGCCCGAACTATCGCTGCGCCGCGGCACGACATTGATAATCACCTCGCCGCTCTTGTCGGCAAGATCAGCGCCGTTTTTGGCGTTGGGAAGATGCACACCCTTGACCGCCGCCTTTTTGGCAATGTGCCCAACCAGCAGGAAGAAGATGATCAGGCACATGACCACATCTATCAGCGGCGTCACATTGACGTGCTCACTTTCCATCGGCTTGATGCCGCGACGCAATCCCATAAGGCATTACTCCAAAATTCGCGCTGACTCCGCAGCAGTCCCTTCCGGCTCGTGCACAACCGCGGACGCATAAACCCCGCCCCGGCGATCACGCGATGGCTCGGCCGGGGGCCTACCGACATTGCGCGATCAGGCTTCTTTCGCAGCTTCCGCACGACGAGGCACCGGGCGAGCTACGGCCGTTCCACCGGATGCCGCCGCAGCACCCATTGGCGTTGCAGCGCTCTTGGAATCTTGCGGGCGCAGCGATTCGAGCAATTCTTCTGACAGCAGCGTGGCCCGCATGGCCATCTTGTCAATCTTTGTTCGGAAAAAGCCAAAGGCGATCAGCGATGGAATTGCCACCGCCAGGCCGCCAAAGGTATGCCACAATGCCGTGGCGATACCGGCCGAGAGATCGTTGACTTTGGCGTTGCCACCGGTGTAATGCAGGGCCATAAATGCCATGATCATACCCAGCACGGTGCCCAGCAGACCGATCAGCGGGCCGATATTGCCGATGACGTTAAGCATTTCAATGCGGCGGAAAAGATTTGACGACTGCTCGGCCGCGGCCGTATCAAGCCCTTCGCGCATTGCGGAGTAACCCAGATGAGCGCGTCGCACACCGGCAAACAACGCCTTGCTGACGAAACATTCGTCGGTGGCGGTAAAGTCCATGAGGTCTTTGAATTGTCGGGCGTTAATGAGCGTACGAATATGCTCGATTGTTTCGACCGGGGCGATGCGCGATTCCTTGATGTGAATGATCGCATCAATAATCAGCGCGATGCTCGCAAGCGACGCACAAACCAGCACAACAATCACTGTGTAATCCAGCCCCATAAGAATGGGATTGGGGTGATACACCGTGGTGCCGCTGCCAACGCTCTGAGCCGACGCAGTGCTAGCAAGCCCTCCCAAGACGAGCATTGCGGCCGCAGCCGACGCGCCCATCCGCACGGAAGACTTCTGAAAGACACCGGCAAACCTGAAACTGCGAAGCATGAAAAACCTCCAAAAGGTAGGAACAATCTTTTAAGTCGTAAACCCCGCGTGCCACAAGCCCGCGGCAGGCCATTAACCACCCGCATCCGCACGCGAAATATAGCGGTATTCACCGCCATTTTGACTGGCCAGCAATTTGAGATTTTTGGTAAACGTTGGATCGTTGTTGGTAAAAGCATAAGTGAAAATGTGAGCCGTATGCTTACTGTTAAGCTTTGCGACCGCGGCAATAAGCCTTGGATCAAAGGCACCGCTGGTTAAAAAGTAAATAATCTGTGGGTGCATTTCAAAAGCGGCCTGAAATGGACGGTAAAATCGCTCAAAGCGGTACTCCGCCCGTCCGTGAGGCGCCACGTCAGCCAGCCGCTTGTAGAAAAGATTTTTATTATGCAGCGTTGCATGCATAAGCCGCGGCGGTCCCAAAATGCTGTAGTTTTTCCGGAAGATGATGACGGCAAAGGATTGCAAAGGCACCAATTTACCTATAGAGCTTTGCAACTGCGCCTTTAAAAAGCTGAAGTTTTCGAGCATGTCGCCTTCGTGGTCAATAATGTAAACAATACGACGCGCATTACCGCCACGGCCCAGGAAGGCTGATTGCGGCCCGTCGCCCATGCCGCCGCCGGGCACGCCAAACGGCGCCAGGCCGCCGCCCGATGACGTGCCGCCATTGGGGCCGACCGCAATTATATTCAGCGATTTATTGGAACTGTTGAGCAGCGAAGTAACCTTGGGAGACTTATTGGTATTCCATGCGTGGCTCGTGAGCTTCTGCAGGTCTTGCCGGGCGCTGCGTGTCGGGTTGTCGTTATGTCCCGGATGCGGAATGCCGCCCGGATGATTGCTGAATTTCTGCTGCAGACCCTGCGGAACGATAATCGGCTCGGCATGTTGTTTGACCACCGTTGATATCGCCTCGTAGGCAAATATAAACAGCAGAAACACGCCCGCATGAATCAAAAATGATGCAATCCACGGAAAGGAGCGATCCACCCACTCCGGCAATTCATTGCCGGCTGTTTCTAATTCCTCCTCCTCCGACTCATCCGAAGCCTGGCCTGCCGCAACAGCACCGCCCTTGAGCTTTTCCATCTTTGAAGTTGTTGACGGCGCCTTCTTTGGTTCGCCGCCGCTCGCGGAAGGTTTTGACTTCCTTGGCTGCCCGGCACCAGGATCGGAAGCTGCTCGACTCATAACATTCGCTCCGCCAGTTGTTTAACGCGCGCAGGCCCAAATTGGAGGAGACCTGCATTCCACCGACGCTTTTATATGCAACCGGCGTACCAGAATAAACCCCGCCGACAGGTTTTGTCGGAAGCATCGTTTTTATAAGCAAATAGGCCGGCTGGCCGCACAGGCGCCTTCCAGGGAGTATACGCCGCACCGTGACAACTTTGACACACAACCCTCAAGCTGTGCCAGCCGCGTCACGTTCCCCCCAGCTCAGCACGAGTAATTAAATGAAACGTACCGCCCGTTTCGTGGGCTAATCTTCGCATGAGTGCGATGAACCGGGGAGTTCTATCCAAAAAGTCGAGTGTATACACGCGTACCGGGGTGGTCTGTTCCAACCGCTGCACGCGCGCAAGCAACCGGGCGTCAAAGTGCCCGTCCGTTAGAAAGTAAATAGCTTGGGGTCGCATGGCAAAGGCCACTTTAAAGGGCTGCAGGAAGGGCTGAAGTTCGTCATCGTTATGGCCTTCGGCTACGAGGTCATCAAGACTTCGGTCAAACGCAGCCACTTCAACAGGCTTTGCAGCCACGGGCATGCGCCCGGTAAGCACCTGATATTTATCGGAAAACGCTATAACGGCAAAACGCTGAAATGGCATGAGTTGATGCACCGAAATTCGCACCGCAGCTTTGACCAGATGCAGCCGATTAATCATCGAGCCGGAGTGATCAATAATATAAACTACGGTTTTGGCGCGGGTTCGCACGCCAAAAAATGTCGTCTCGGGCCCCTGCCCCAGGCCTTGCGAAACCACCCCCAGCGCGCCACCGGGACCGCTGCGCAGCCCAAAAAGCCCACCCGAAGCAGCAGCGCCCGAGCCAAGCCCAATAATCGCCGGCTTCTGGCTGGCGCTGTCACCCTGCAGCAAGTTAGAGAGCGACTGGGGCGATGTGGAATGCTGCCAAGCCGCGGAGGCCAGTTGCTCGCGATGCCGCGCAGCTGCGTGCATTTCGCCGACGTCAGAATTAACGGTGCGATCAGCCTTTTTACCGCCATGAAAAAATGAATCCGGCACCACCATCGGAGGCTGCTGGGGGGTCATTTTCTTTGAGATAGCGCGGATGGCGATCAACAAGCCCAAAAATACGCTCACGTGGATCAGCAGCGAAGCGATCCATACAAATGATACATTAAGCCAACCGAGGCGAGCTCGGCGTTGCGGGCGCAAAGCCACCACCGGGGCAAGCGAAGACACTCCCGAACGCTCCGGTGTGTGCCCGGAGGCGGCATCTACCGCATGCTGCAAGGCCAGTACATCCGGCGATTGCGGCTCTACAAACTGCACACCTGTTTGGGTATCATCGGCGAGCACAGCCATGCCCCGACCTCTAACAGTACGAAACAACCAATTTCCGCAGCCTTTTATCCACCTTCTTGAAGCTTGGCAGGCCCTAAAAAAACGGCCTTTTTGCTTAAGTACGTGCTATTATACACGCAGGAACCATGTATTATCAGCAACTCCCGATCACGCTCTGCATCAAAACATCCATTTCTCGCAAATGCGTTAAATCTCCCATCACACATGCCTATCGGAAGGATGCCCGCATTCGCTTGACTCGCGTCCCATAAGTTACTACAACAGAAGTGTGATTCTTCGGTAATCGTTTCGGAGAGTCAGCACCGAGCACCGCGTGAGGGTACAAGTCCCCGCGCAACGGGCCGAAATTACTGCAACATTCGGCTGTTGGCCGTTGGTCGGCACCACGAGTTCCAGCCTGCGTAGCCAACCTGAAAACCCCACGGATTGGGGCTTTTAGAAACGGTGCTCGCCAAAGATTTTTTTCAGGAGATTTGAAATGGCACTTCGTAAAAAAACGACACCCGCTCCCGCACCTGTAACCAAAGTCGCCGCGCCGGCGGCAGCCGCCCCCATCGGCCGCTCGGAAGCAAAAGGAAGCGGCACGCTGGCCGCACCCGCCAGAACCGCCGCGACGCCAAAGGCGGCCGTCAACCCGACGCACGAACAGATTGCTGTACGTGCCTACAAAATTTATCTAGCCCGTGGCTTTGGCCCTGGCAGCGCCGAATCGGACTGGGCCGAGGCAGAACGTCTGCTTCGCGCCGGCTTATAAGCCGGGCGATACCTCGCCCAGAGCGCGGTTTATGCACGGTACATCGGCTTTGAAGCGTTCAACATCAGCTTTTCCGAAGTACCGGCCGTAAATGCTTTGCGCCTCAGGTTGCAACGCCCAACGATGTTTCGCCATCGCCGTCCGGGGCGGCCATTGGATGGCCTGCGCTCGCATCGGCGAAAACTGCAGCATCGGACGTCACTCGTCGCCGATGACTTCCCGGTCGTTCATAGGCTTGAACAATTTGCTGCACCAGTTGGTGCCGCACGATATCGTTTTTTTGCAATTCAACAAAAGCCACGCCACCCATACGTTTGAGTTTGGAGCCGGCATCGCGCAGCCCGCTCACTTGGCCGGCTTCAAGGTCAACCTGCGATGGGTCGCCCGTAACAATCATTTTGCCGCTGCTGCCAAGCCGCGTCAAAAACATCAGCATTTGCGAGGGCGTGGTATTTTGCGCCTCGTCAAGAATAACGATGGCTTCATTGAGCGTACGACCGCGCATATAGGCCAGCGGGGCCAGTTCTATGACATCGTTGGCCATGAAGCGACGAATTTGTTCAAAGGGCATTAAATCATGCAGCGCATCAAGCAACGGACGCAAGTATGGGTTAACCTTGGCCTGTACATCGCCGGGTAAAAAACCGAGCTTTTCGCCGGCTTCGACAGCCGGCCGCACCAATACCAGGCGACGCACCGCACCACGCCGCAACAAGCTGACGGCAAAGGCCACCGCCAGAAATGTTTTGCCGGTGCCCGCCGGCCCTGAGCAGAACACGAGGTCATGGCGCAACATGGCCTCGATGTACCGTTTCTGGCCTTCGGTACGCGGCTGCACCGGGCCGGCGCCGGTGGCAACATCCATCATTTCTCCGCTGTCGCTCTTACCGGTCTTGTGGTGGTGTCGGGCGGTGCGAATTGCGTCTTGCACCATTTGCACGCTTAAGCCGGGGTGCGTACGCAGCATGCGGCGCATATCGGCAAGAGCGATAGCGGCCTGCTCCACTGCGGACGGCTCGCCACTCAAGCGAAGTTCGCCGCCGCGCGCAGAACAATGCACATCAAAAGCCGAGCGCAAGGCCTTAAGATGACGGTCTGCCGCTCCAAAGAGCGCCACCCGCGCATCAGGTTCAATTTCTAAAGTCAGCAGCAAACGCAAATCTCCAATACCACCGTACCGCAAGCACAAGCATCTGCGATGGAAGGCATTTTATCATATAGAATAGACCAGCGGCAGCGCCGCGCACGGAACTTACGCTGGCAATGTACGCTACGCGGTGCGGTTGTCAGCACCTCACCGCCCAGCAGGCACCATCTACTGCGGCAGCGAGAGTCGCCGCTGCGCAATAAATTCTAAATGATCATGGCAGCCGTGTAAGATGCCTGTAGACAAGGGACTCTCCTCTGACTACCATTTGCCCGCAGTGGAGCTTATGCACGCTAATACCGGAGATATTCCATGCTTTTCCCTAAGTCGCCTGGCCACCTGATCACGGTGGCGCTTTTGACTGCATTCTTGGCGATGTTGGCACCCGCAATGCCAGCTCTCGGCCGAAGTTTGCCGCCTCGACAAGTGCAATCGCTTGATGGCATCTGGCAAATTAAACCCGCTGCACCGACACTCCTAAGCCACACCATGGCCGTTGCCGCCTGGCAATGGAAGACTTCTAATCTTGGCACGCATGAACCACCGACGACACTGCCGGCCAATCTTAACAGCGGTGCATGGCATCGTTACACAATCGGCGCCGATGTGTTTAATGGAAAGGTAGGCTACGCGTGGTTTCAGGCAAAGCTGCCGCACCTGAGCGCCTCGCATGTGATGTTACAGTTCACCGGGGTGCGAACCCGTGCATTGGTGTTTCTTAATGGCAAACTGCTCACTGATCATCGCGGGGGCTATCTATGGTTTGAAGTGGCCGTGCCAAATGCCGTGAGCCGAAACTCCAACACGCTTACCATTTTAGTACACAACCCAGGCCAAAAGGGCGCCACCATGGGCAACGTAACCCTTGGCGCCTATGCACTGCAGAGCTTTGCCGCCAATCCCGCGTGCGTGGCAGATGCCGCCAACGGCTTTAAACCTGTACTTGTACCCAACGACTTTGTTGTACAGGGCAAGTTTGATCCGAACGCCAATGGCTCTCATGGCTACTTACCCGTATACCCTGTTTGGTATCGTCGAACGTTTACGATCCCTGCCGCAGCCGAGGGACACATTGTGCAGTTACGCTTTGGCGGCGTCATGAGCGGTGCGGTGGTGTACGTCAATGGCAAATATGTCGGCGAACATGCCGACGGTTATGCGCCGTTTTGGTTTGACATCAGCCGCGATCTTCGGTTCGGCCATCGCAACACGCTGGCGGTTTATGTTGACCCGCGCATTCGTGAGGGCTGGTGGTACGAAGGCGGAGGCATCTACCGCCATGTATCGTTGGTTACGATGCATAAACTGCACATCACCCGCTGGGGCACTTACGCTATTTCCCATATCATCGGCCCCATACACCATGAACCTGGGGTGGGCGATACCGCATCTGCGGCTTTAACGCTCCAAACCACCGTTGTTAATCATGTGGCCCATGCCGCGCACTTTACGCTTAGTTCAACGGTGTCGGGCTCAGCGAGCTGGCGTCGTTCGACCGGTTTAAAAAGCTCGGCAGGCTCGGCTGCCGGCAGCGTTTCCACTTCGCAATCAGAAACCCTCGCCCCCGGCGCGACTGCCACGTTTGTGCAGCACGTGGCTCTGCAGCCCGCCATGTTATGGTCGCTGCACCATTGCAATTTATACACGCTTAAAACACAACTCATGGATACCAATGGTCAGTTGATTGACGCCAAGGCGGTGCATTTTGGCGTGCGGACCATTCGCTACACAGTAAACCACGGGTTCTTCCTCAATGGCAGGCATGTGGAACTTAATGGCACCTGCAACCACCAGGACTTCCCGGCGGTAGGCATCGGAATGCCGGATGATTTGTGGTGGTGGCGCGTGGCCCGTCTTAAGCGCATAGGCTCGAACGCTTATCGCTGCTCGCACAACCCCATGGGCACGGCGCTCTATAACGCCTGCGATCACCTGGGCATGCTGGTTATGGATGAAAACCGCGCTTTAGGCGATGTGCGCCTCGGCGGCAAATACGGAATGGCAAAGTCTCACCCTGGCGTACCCTACGGTGATTTTCACAACCTCCAGACGATGATATTGCGCGACCGCAACTACCCCTGCATTATCATGTGGTCGCTATGCAATGAGGAATTTAAAATTCAGGGAACACCCTTCGGAGCCAAAATATTCAAGCATGCCATGCAGGCGGTGCATAAGCTTGATCGCACGCGCCCCATCACCTGCGCGATGAGCGGCGGGTACCCGCACGGCTTTACAACCGCCGAAGATTTGCTCGGCATCAACTATGCCCCTGGGCAGTACACGCCCATGCACCAAGCGCTGCCGCATAAGCCCATTTTCTCCAGTGAAACCGGCAGTTCTGAAAGTGACCGCGGCATCATGCAAAGCAATAAAGCCAGGGGCCTGGTCACACAGTACACGGTTCACAGCAGTTGGTCACAGTTGCCTTGGGCTGCCTGGGGACCCATCGGCCGCAGGCCCTATATTGCCGGAGGCTTTATCTGGACGGGGTTTGACTATCGCGGCGAACCAACTCCCTACCAATGGCCCGACATCAATTCGCACTTCGGCTTGCTCGACATTTGCGGCTTTCCAAAGCCTGATGCCTATTACTACAAGGCTGCCTGGACCACCAGACCGATGGTCTACATTCAGCCCCAGTGGGATTTGCCCGGCACCAAGATTGGCTCGCCCATCACAGTTCGCTGTTTTTCCAATTGTCAGCAGGTAGAACTGATTGCCAATGGTAAAAATCTGGGTCGAAAAACCTTTAGGCCTTTTGGCTATGTTGATTGGAAGGTGCCCTATAAGCCGGGCAAATTACTGGTTCGCGGCTACAACGATGGGCACATGGTCGCAAGCTATGGTGATGTCACCCCAGGCCCGGCGGCGACCATTAAGCTTACTAACCAATGGCCAACGCTTACAGCCGACGGGCAAAGCATCGCTCCGGTGGCTGTTCGCATATTGGATGGCGCCGGCAACGTCGTAACCCATTCCATGCGAAAGGTAACTTTCAGCATCAGTGGACCAGGGACCATTGCCGGCACCAGCAACGGAAACCCCGCCAGTCATATTCCCAACGAGGCTTCGTACAGCCGGGCGTTTTTCGGGCGGTGCATGGTGCTGGTGCGTACGGGCCATCAGGCCGGGGTAATCAGCGTAACGGCCCACAGTGCAGGACTTCCGGCAGCGACCATTCGTATTCGCACCGAACCTGCGCCGGCCAAGGCCAACTGAGGCGTCAAACCCAGCCGTCGCAGCGGGTGCGTGACGATTACACGCGAGAAATTGCGGCATTTACAACCGCCGCCAGCCATGCGAATATGGTCGTGTACCACTGTGCCCGGAGGTTGTTATGCGAGTTGCCCTTATCACTGGCGCTGGCAGCGGCATTGGCCGAGCCACTGCACTCACCCTTGCTGAGCATCAATATGCCCTCGCATTGGTGGGTCGCACCGCCGGCTCTCTGGATGCCACCGCGGAACAGGTGCGGCGTCTGGGCGGCGAGGCGGTGAGCTTTCCGACCGATGTAAGCCGCGCGGATCATGTGGACGCGCTTATTGACAGAGTGCTTGAGCAGTTTGGCCAACTTAATGCTGTGGTAAACTCTGCCGGCCTGTGCCCCATGATTCCCACCGCCGACATAACACCTTCGCAATGGCGTGAAATTATGGACGTAAACCTATCGGCTCCTTTTTATATTCTACGGGCGGTGTGGCCGGTATTTCAGCGGCAATTTTTGCAGGAGCAATCGCGCCAGCACGATGCCGCGGCCGACCCGCACGGCCAATCGTTGCGCGACGGCGATGAGCCGGAAGACGCCGGCGGCGTGATTATTAATATTTCAAGTGAGTCGTCGCGCGATCCATTTCCGGGCTTGGGCGCTTATGGCGCGGCCAAAGTTGCCCTCAACATGCTTACCAAAGTCACCGCCCGCGAAGGCGAGCCAATGGGAATACGCGTGATCGCCATTGCACCGGCTGCGGTTGAAACCGGCATGTTCCGATCGCTGTTTTCAGCGGATCAGGTGGCCACCGAAGAAATACTCTCGCCGCAAGATGTGGCCGACGCCGTATACAGCGCCATTGCCGGGCCGCTGCGAAGAAGCTCCGGTGAAACCATTTTTATTCATCGCAAGGTGTAGTGCAGCAGGCGATGTCGCCCGCCAACGTTGGAGACCAGCGCCATGATGCTTTATCTCTGCCGCCATGCAGCCGCCGCTGATGTCGGCAGCGATGGGACGGATGCGACCCGGCCGCTCACGGCCCAGGGCCGCCGCGACTTTAAGCGGGCCATGCGCGGGCTGGCACGGCTGAATATGCGGTTCAACTGCGTTCTGGCGTCCCCACTCATACGCGCGCAGCAGACGGCCGAGATCATGCTGCGCGAACTTGGCGAACACCTCCCGGAAAAACAAAGCGTTATTATCAGCGGCAGTTTGGCCCCGCCGGGACGCTTGGACGCCTTCGCTTCTGAACTTCGCGGCCTTGCGGCAACCGGGACCTCAGTTGCGGCGGTCGGGCATGAACCGATATTGTCCCGCTGGATCGGCCAGATATGTTTTGACTCCCCAGGACGCTGCCTCATGAAAAAAGGGGCGATAGCCGCCATTGACTTCGACCCCCGTACCGGTACGGGCGAGTTGGAATTTTTGCTTCAGCCAAGAGCCTTGCGTAAGCTATAGATAGCTTATGGAGTGCGTGCCATGCCTGTGCAACTGCCGGAAATTACGCCCGAATTAAAACGGCTGGGAGTGCTGCTGGTTCGGCGCATGACCTTTGTGGCCATTATGTGGACGATCATTTACTTTGCAATGCAATGGGCGGCGACCGGCCCGGCCATGCTCGTTAATCTGCTCGTTGGCTCGCTGGCGGGCGTGGTAATCGGCTGGCAAATGAGCGACAACGCCGTTCAGGAAATAGGCCTTACCGGCCTGCTGCTTACCATCGTACTGGTGCTGGCCTGCTGGATACCCATGTGGGCCTTGCAATCGCTGTGGGCATCGCTGATGAGCCACTTTGCCGGCTGGAAAATGACCTTTGGCCGATGGATGCTGTTGTCCAGCTCCACCATATTAAGCATGGCCACTGCAGCCTGGCGGCTTTCGGTGGACGATTAGCCTCGAGCGTCGCTTGCAAGACGCGGAAAATTCAAATATTATATTGGGTTTGCCGCCCAGGCGAAGAATGCGAGGTTGTCGTGTGACGACCTACACCCTGGCAGCGGCCTGTTAACGGGGCTTTCCGGCAGCGCTATTGGGCAAAGCCGGGCACGAGCGAGGAATTGCGTGGCAGTTAAAATTCGCCTTAAACGGTTTGGTCGCAAGAACAGGGCTTTTTGGCGCATTAACGCGGTAGATTCGCGTTCGCCGCGCGATGGCAAAGTGCTTGAAGAGTTGGGATTTTATGACCCGATTTGCACCGATGCCTCGCGGACCGTGGTGGTTAACAAGCAGCGTCTGGAACATTGGATGAAGGCTGGCGCAACGCCCAGCGCCACCGTGGCCAACTTGCTCAAGCGCGCCACCGATTCGGCCACTTTGGTCGCCGCAAAGGCGTCTGCAAATGCGGAAGCTGCGGCCAATCAGGCTTAAATCGCTGCAGCGACGCCTTGGGCAACCACGACGCGCAAGGAGATCAGGACAGCAAATAAATTGGCAGCGGCAAATATGCGAATTGATATTTTGACGCTGTTCCCAGAGATGTTTGCCGCGGTACTCGGCGGCAGCATTCTCAAGCGGGCGGCACAAGCCGGTGTGGTGGAATACCACCTCCATCAACTGCGCAATTACAGCCGCGACCCGCACCGCAAAGTAGACGACCGCCCCTATGGCGGCGGGCCGGGTATGGTGCTGATGTGCCAACCGCTTTTTGATGCGGTTAGCGCCATCGAACAGCAAAGTTCCCTGGCCGCAACACGGGTGATGCTTTGCCCCCAAGGGAGGCAGTTTAATCAGGCCATGGCCGCGGAATTGGCCGCCAAGCCCAGATTGCTGCTGATGGCCGGGCACTACGAGGGGTTTGACGAGCGGCTCATAACGCTGCTAGATCCGCTGCAGGTCAGCATAGGCGACTATGTGCTCTCGGGGGGTGAAATTCCCGCCATGGCCGTAACCGATGCAGTGGTTCGCCTGCTGGCGGGGGCACTCGGCCACGAGCACAGTGCTGCGGGAGAATCGTTTGCGGCGAACGATGGCGCCATCGCCGGCGGGTTGGAGTACCCGCAGTATACGCGCCCGCGGGAGTTTGCGGGCTTGGCTGTACCGGAGATTTTGCTCTCCGGCGACCATGCCGCGATAGAAAAGTGGCGAGCTGCGGAGTCGCGGCGAAAAACAGCGGCCCGACGGCCGGATTTACTTAAGCCGCAGGCTTAAGCAGTGTAGCCCGCGGCTTGCCGCGTGTTACGGTAAAAGAGGATGTACAACCGCCGCTGCGGCGGCAGGAAGTTAAAGACACAACAAACAACGTAACTATTTGGAGCATTTATGAAGAACGCACTTTTGAGCCATGTAGAATCAAAGCACCTTAAGGCGACCCCGCCGCAGTTTTCAGTTGGCGACCTTGTGGACGTACATTGCCGCATCGTCGAGGGCGACAAAGAGCGTATTCAGGTGTTTTCGGGCACCGTTATCAGCCGTAAGGGCGAAGGCATCAATTCAACCTTTACGGTGCGGCGCATTGTAAACAACGAAGGGGTGGAGCGTATTTTTCCGGTGCACTCGCCCAAAATTGAAAAGCTTGAGGTAAAGCGTCAGAGCAAGGTCCGCCGCGCCAAGTTGTACTACCTGCGCGACCTGTCGGGTAAGGCCACCCGCCTGAAGGAAGGCGCTCCGATTATTCCATCGGATGCTCCCGCCCCGGCAGCCGGCGCGACGAAAGCCAAAACAGAAGCTCAAGCCACCCAACCGGCGTTAGCTTAAGCGCGGCTTCATGGCCGTCAACGACGCATTGGTTCATGATATAGTTTCTACCCGCCCCGCATGCCGGGCGGGTATTTTTTGCGCGGTGGTATCGGGCGATTAACGACCGTGCCGCCGTGCGGCCGCAGTCTTGGCCGCATGCTGTTGTGTAGCTCGTCACAAACGGCCGGTCAAGCAGGCTGGAAGCCCGCAACCACTAAGGTGAGGGCGTTACGCGTGTTACGCCCGAACCTTTGCAGCTCTGACCATACGGCGCGATCGGGAGTGGTTGTGAACTGGCCGCGCTATTTGCTTTGAATAATCCCAACCGGCAGTGCCAGCAGCACGCGGTCTTGGCGCATCAGGTGCAGCATCTGCAGCATTTCGTCGGCCGCGCTGCGGTACTGCCGAGGCAGCCCGGCAAACACCGCCTGCAGCCCCGCCGGCAGGCTCGATTCCACATTAAACCGCTCGCGCAGCAACTCCACCAGGCTCTTGGCTTTGGGGTAAATAACCAGATCATAATGCGCCGGCAAATGCTCCTGTCGGGCGGCCATGGCAATAACATCCTGCAGAGAACCGGCGTTGTCTACCAGACCGGCTTTGATGGCCGCGGTGCCGGTAAAAAGCCGCCCACGGGCAACAGCACTGATGTCGGCGATTTTTTTTCCGCGGCCCTCAAGCACGCGCCGCGTAAATAAATGGTATGTTTGGCGCATAAGCTGCTCCACATATTGCCGCTCGGCCGGTGTGAAGGGCTGCGTACTGTTAAAAAGGTCTGCGTGCTCGCCCTTGGCAAATGTTTGCAGCTTAAGACCGACCATATTAAACAGGCCCTGCATCACCACTTTGCCCCCCACCACCCCAATCGAGCCGGTGATAGTCGCGGGATCGGCCGTTATGCTTTCGCCCGCGGTGGCAATGTAGTAGCCGCCGCTGGCCGCTTCGCTACCCATCGAAACCAACAGCGGCTTTTCTTTACCAGCCGCATGTAGTATTTGCCAGATATCTTCGCTGGCTTCGGCAGAGCCGCCGGGCGAATCTATCCGCAGCACAATGGCCTTAATGCGTGGATTGGCCAAAGCGGCCTTTACATTGCGTTCTATACGGGCGGGAGTTACGCCCTGGTCATCTGCCATGGAGTCGGCTGAATCATCGGAAATAACGCCATCCGCAAAGATAACGGCGACCGCCGGCGTGTGGGTCACACGATGCCGCGGCGGCGAACCCAATAACTGAAATAGCGCAAAAGGGCTGCTCAAATCAACCTTGGCCTTTTTCGGCCCGGCATAATCAGTCAGCAGCGTGCAGCCGCCTGCAAAATGCGCCTGCACATACTTGCCCGCCTGCTGCGGGTTTACCAGCACATCCACCAGGCCCATTTTTTTGGCGGCAACACCATCAAACCACCCTTGATCTATGGCGGCTTTAACTTTGGCCGCAGTCAGTGCAGGCCGATGATGCACAATGGTGCTGACAATTTGCCCATACCAACCCTGAATAAGCCCCTGCACCTGTGACGCAAAGGCCTTGCTTGCCTGCTGGCGCGTAAAAGGCTCTTCAGCACCTTTGAATTTGCCGATCTGAACCATGTCGGCCTGCACGTGCAGCTTATCCAACAGCCCTTTAAAAAACATAAGCTGCAACTGCACGCCCGGTAAAAATACGTTGCCATGCGGCGGCATCAGCACGGTATCTGCATGGCAGGCGAGCAAGTAGGTGTTGGTGTCAAAATCGCTTGCGTAAACCGCCACTTGTTTGCCATGGGTTTTAAGCGTATCGAGCAGATTGCCGAGTTCCTGCTCCTGCGTCAGGTTCAACGAAAACGAGCGTAAATTTAAAAAGACGCCCGCGAGTTGCGGGTCGTGTTCGGCAGCGGTAAGCCGATGAATCAACCCCGTCAGCGACGATGGCCGCTGCTGCCCGCCGGATAGCAGCGACGAAAGCGTCAGCGAGAAGCCGCTGGGGTAATTGGCCAGCGCCCCCCTAAGAGTAAGCTCGGCAACCTGCTTAGGTGCGGCGGCGGTGGCCGTAGGCCCAAACGCCAGCAGGCCAGCCAGCGGCAATGCCATGGATACAACTTGTGAAATTACTCGGCGGATGTTACCCATGCTGCTACCTCGAAAAAAGTTGACGAGTCTTGCTGCCATGCTGGCATCAAGCACCTGACCGGCGGCGGGTTCAGCGAACCAGGATAAACGCCATCAGTAAGAACTAAAGATTAGCAGCAGGCGATAGGCTTGTGCAAGCCGCCCCCACCTTGTGCGCACAAGCTGACGCGATACAACGGAAACCGATCTTATGGCTCGTAGGAGTAGATGTACTGCGCTGTCGGGCTGTTGTTGATGTTGGCGATAGCGCCCGCCGGACCATCTACCCCAAAACTGTAAAAATAGGGAGCATGAGGCGCGGCTGCGGGCACGGCATTGCTTACCGAGGTTATCCCACTGGGCACATATACTGGCGGAATGGGTGGGGCGGGTGGTGGTAGTGGCAACGGCATTATCGTCGTGGAGTCCACTGTATAAGATTGACCCGATACCGGATAAAAAGCGTTCGAGATACTTGGCTGAGTCGGCGGCATGTATTGAATGGGATTGCCAAAACCATCAAGCACTTCAACCACGCCGGTAAACTGGCCAGAGACGCCTCCAGGCGGCGGAATCTGGCCCATCACCGTCGCGGTTGCAGGCAACTGCGTTATGATGTTGGGATGTTGCTGCCAGATGCTTCCACCGGTAATCGCGTAGGCGTGCATCTGCTGGTACGCCACCAAAAAGTGCGCCATATCCACCGGGTACGTATTCGTCTGATGATGCAACTGCAGCAGCGCCGCCTGCAGGTTGCGCAGTTCGGTATGCGTAACCGCCAACCTGGCCTTTACGCGTACCTGCTCACCCACGGCCAATACAATGGCAATGAGCACCACGATTACCAGAATCACCACCAGCATTTCGATGATGGTAAAACCACCCCGACTACCCTTACCAACTGTGAGTTTCGCACGCATATCAACCTCACGCACCAGCAAATTAACACCCCGCTTTGCCAATGGTTCATCGGCCGCTTATACAAGTATAACACAAGCATACCGGCGACAAGCAACAAAATTGGCGATTATTTTCAAAAAATAGCGGCGAAAATATTGAAAATGGCCTATAAAACGGCGGATATCCGGCTGAAAGGCTTTGGCAATGCTTACATGGCGGTCCTGGTGCCAGCCTTTGCCAGCAGGCGTTGCACGCGCGCCTGCACCTCGGCCACGGAAAGCGCGGCCCAATCGCCCGCAGGCGCTTGCGCAACCTGCACCTGCGGCCCCAGCGGACGCCATACATTTGCCGGGCTTGGGCCAAAGAGCACCAGTGACGGTATGCCCATTTCGCCGGCAAGATGGCTTACACCGCTGTCGTTGCCGATGTAGGCGCGCGCCGCAGCCAGCCTGTCGGCTAATTCGCATAAAGACGGATGCAGATGCACCGCAAAAGCAGCGGTAAACGCGGCAATATCCCCGCAAGGCCAACGATCCAATTCCACTTCGCCTAAAATAATTTCAACGGCAATATCAGCGGATGCGAGCCTGTGTGCCAGGGTTAAAAATCGTTCCGCAGGCCAACACTTCGCCCGCCCTCCGCTGCCTGGGTGCAGCAGCACAGGGCCATTGATATTAAACTGCGGCACAGCGGCAACCGTGGGTATATCCAGCGGCTGCAGTTGGGCCTGCAGAAACTCAACTGCGTGCCCTTGCCAGTTTGATGGCGGGCGCTGGTTTACAAATAATATACTGTCACTTTTGTAGATCGCACGGACATTTTCCGCCCAGGCATCGCTGCCGCTGCCGACCATACTGATGAGCACATCGCAATTCAGCCAGGTTGGACGGCGCGGTGCGTACTCCAATGCACCAGCAGCAAAAAGCGCCGTTGCCTCGGGCGCATCGCCATTGGCAAAGTCTTCGGCCAACTGCAGGTAAACCAATAACCGACCAAACTCGCTGCGGGTTACGACGTGCCGCCGCGCCTGCGGAAACCTCTTGGCTATGCCCCGCAAGAGCGGACACAGCAGCAGCGTATCGCCGAGCGCCCCGGCATGCACAATACTAATGCTGTTAACAGTTTCAGGCGATGCAAGGGTGAACGTCACGAGGCCGCTTCCGCCTTTTCTGCTGCGGGCGCCTCGTCGCAAATACGGTCAATCCAGGCACCGCCCAACAGGCGATCTCCGTCGTAACACGCCACGGCCTGCCCCGGCGTGATCGCCGCAACCGGTTGATCAAATTCCACCATGAGTTCATCCGAACCGTTCAGATAAGCTCGCGCCGGCTGCGCCGGGGAGTTGTATCGCACCTTGGCCGTACACGCGATGGGGCCGTCGGCATGGGGGGCCAGCCAGTTAACTTCGCGCGCCAGGAGCCGCCGATGCAGCAACTCATCGCGAGGGCCTACCTGCACCGTGTTAGCGCCGGCATCAATGTTGGTCACATAAATGGGGTAGCCAAACGCGACGCCCACCCCCCGCCGCTGCCCCAGGGTAAAGCCCTGATGCCCTTCATGCCGCCCCACCACATTGCCCGAGCCATCCACAATATCGCCGGCCCGCACGGTTTGCGGCGACTTTCGCTTAACTAACCCAAAATAGTCGTTGTCGGGCACGAAGCATATTTCCTGCGAGTCAGGCTTGTCGAAAACGGGCAGCCCCAGTTCGCGAGCCATGGCCCGCACCTCTGACTTTGGATAATCACCGATGGGCAGCAGCATACGCGGCAGTTCCGTCGGGGGCACGCCAAAAAGTACATAGCTCTGGTCTTTGGCGCTGTCTATGCCGCGCAATATTTGCGGCCCGCCGACGGCATCGTGCACGATGCGGGCATAGTGGCCGGTGGCGACATAGTCGGCCCCGACGGCACGCGCGTACTGGGCCAATTTCCCGAACTTCAGGTACTCGTTGCACCGCACGCACGGGTTGGGCGTGCGACCGCGATTGTACTCGCCGACAAAATAATCAATGATGCGGCCAAAATCGTTCTGAAAGTTTAGCGCATAGAATGGAATGTTAAGCAGCCCGGCAACATAGCGGGCGTCAGCGGCATCACCGGTGGAACAACACCCTTGATGATGCGCCTTGGCTGCTTTAGCCTTCTGCGGAGAGCAGGCCACCAGCTCCGGCTGTTCTGATAGAGTCTGTCCGCCCAGTTCGCCGCCGAGTCGCATGAATACACCAATGCAGTTATAGCCCTGGCGCTGCAAAAGCGCCGCCGCCACGGAAGAATCTACCCCGCCCGACATGGCAACCACGACTGTTTTTTTATTGGACATTGTCGGCACGCTTTACCAAAAGTTTTTGTTGCATCAATGGGCCTCTTGCCGCCTTCGCCTGCCACAGCGCACCACTCACGCAGGGCAATTACCCCGGTAAGCCAGGGGTTCGCGCTTTGCGTATCGCCCCGACTTGGCAGCTTGAAGATTTTACCATATCGGCGGGGCTAAAACTCGGCGCAATGGCCCGTATCATGTTTGCGTAAACTCCCGGTACAGTGCGGCATAGCGGCCATTGAGCGCCAGCAATTCACGATGGCTGCCCCTTTCAATAATACGGCCATGATCCAGTACCAGCACCAGGTTGGCATTGACAATCGTGCTTAGCCGATGGGCCACAATAAACGTGGTGCGGTTGGCCACAAGCTTTTCGATGGCTTGCTGCAGCAGCAGTTCGGTATGAGTGTCTACGGCACTTGTGGCTTCATCGAGCAGCAAAATGCGCGGGTTGGCCAAAAACGCCCGCGTAAAGCAAATGAGCTGCCGCTGGCCAAGGCTCAGCGATCCGCCGCGCTCACCCACTTCGGTGTCAAATCCGTTTTTAAGCCGCTCTATCGCCTCGTAACTGTTAAGCTGCCGGGCTGCTTCAATCACGTCGGCACGCGTGGCCTGCGGCCGGGCATAACGAATGTTGTCGAGCACGGTTCCGCTGAATAAATAGTTATTCTGCGAAACAATGCCCATCTGCTTATGCAGGCTTTCGCCGGTAACCGCGGCGATGTCCCGCCCATCCACAAGTATGCGTCCGCTTTGCGGTTGATAAAAGCGGCAGATCAAACTCACAATAGTAGATTTTCCGCACCCCGTATGGCCCACCAGCGCCACGGTTTGCCCGGCAGCCACGGCGAACGAAATATCATGCAGCACCGGCTTATCGGGTGAATAGCTGAAGTTTACGCGGTCAAACTCGACATCGCCGCGCAGCGGCGGCAGCACAGTTGCATCGGCCATATCTTTGACCTGCGGCTGCAGGGCCAACAGCGCCTGCACACGCTCGGCACACGCCATGGCCATCATGCTGTCGTTGTAAAAATTGCCGAAGTTTATGACCGGCCCCATGAACCAATCCCAGTAAATATAGGCGGCGACAAGTTTGCCGACCGTAAATGGATGCGGGGCCGCGTGCAGCGCCGTATGCAGCACCAGGTACGAGCCAAAAAGCAGAATAATGACTTTGCCCAAAAAGCCGATAACCCCCAACAACGGCTGATACACACCGTTGATAACCGCCACCTGCAGGTTGTTGGCGGTGTTCATTTCCTGAAGATTGTTGAAAGCCTCCAGGTTTTCGTCCTGGCGGTTAAAAGCCGCCACCACGCGCGTACCCGAAATATTTTCGGCCAGGTTGGTGCTCACGCGTGTAAAGCCCTCACGCGAGCGCCGCCATGCCGCCCCAATACGCCGGCGATAGACGTTGTTAAGCACATACAACACCGGCCCAAGCCAGAGCACAGCCAGGCCAATGCGCCAATCGAGCAGCAGCAGAATGCCCGCTGCAATCAGCATGAGAAGTACGTTGCCGATCAGCGTGTTGATGCCCCATACAATGGTTTGATACATCGAATCTATATCGCTGGTGCCGCGGGTTAAAATTCGGCCGAATTTGGTGCGATCATAGTAACTCATCGAAAGCGCCTGAAGGTGATTAAAAACGCGCTTTCGCAGGGCGAAAAGTACATTTTCGCCGATGCGGCAGGTGGTCGCGATGCCATAGCGCTGCAGCAGCAGCGATAGCAGCATGGTGACGGCCCACAGCGCAATGGTGAGCGCTATATTCAGATACGCCAGCGAATGGCCTGAAAGCTGCTGAAGCTCATGCCCCCATGGCGCATGAACATATCCCAATACAGCGGCCGCAAGGCTCGCCTGCAGATTAGCCACCTTGCCGGGAATGTCGGTATCTATGAGTTGCTGCATGTACCGCGGGGTAATCATTTCCAGAAAGTTCACCAGAAAGCCCACCACCGTCGTCCACGCATAGAGTCGCCAGTATGGCCGCATCCATTCCAAAATGCCGCGAATAACCTTCCAATCGAGCGGCTTGTAGTCGGCTTCATGCTCAGGCCCGGCCGCCGGGTCGCGCGAACCGCTTTGCGCCCGCGAGCCTCCGCCAATGCCCCCAGGGTATAACCGCCCACCGGCAACCCAGTTGAGGATGCGTTGCGGCACGGTAAGACGTGCTGGTGATGAAACAGTGCTTATCATGGCAAAATCTCCGGCACAACACCGGTGGCCGCACCCAGACGCGGCCGCGTTTCAGCCAGAAGCGAGTTTTCATCGCCGGCAAGCTGCAGCCGGGCGATGTCACGGTAATGCCCCGCCTGTTTTATAAGCTGCGCATGGGTGCCCATTTGGGTAATGCGGCCGTCTTCAAGCACCAGAACCATATTGGCGGCCTTTACCGTGCTGAGCCGGTGCGCAATCACCATGACGGTACGATGTGCCATAACCAGTGCGAGCGCCCGGCGGATGTGCTTTTCAGTTTCGGGGTCTACCGCGGCCAAGGCATCGTCAAGAACCAGAATACGCGGGTTGGCCACAATTGCGCGGGCTATGGCCAGCCTCTGCCGCTGCCCGCCGGACAACGTGGCGCCGCGCTCGCCTAAAATGGTCTCATACCCGTACGGAAGTTCCATAATAAATTCGTGTGCCTGGGCAATGCGTGCCGCGGCTTCTATTTCCCCATCGGTGGCGCTCGCGTGTCCGTAGCGGATATTGGCTGCGACCGTATCAGAAAATAAAAACGTTTCCTGAAATACAAAACCGACGCTGTCGCGAACGCTTGCCAGCCGCGCGGTTTTGATGTCGCAGCCATCAATGCAAATAGCGCCGCTTTGCGGGTCGTAAAAGCGGGCCAGCAATTGCACCAGTGTGGATTTACCTGCCCCGGTAGGCCCGACCAGGGCAATCACCGAGCCGCCCGGCGCAGAAAACGTAACATCGTGCAGCACCGGATGCCGGCTCGAATAGCCAAAGGTGACGTTTCTGAACTCAATAGATCCTTCGCCGGCGGGCAGCGGTGGAGCGTCGGGCAATTGCTCAATGGTGGGCGGCGCACAGAGGATTTCAAAAAATCGCCGGGCCGACACAATAGCCTGCTGATACTGCGTGCTGATCTGATTGAGTTGCTGCAGCCGGCTGAGAATATTGCCCATCGCCACGCCAAACACAATCAGGTCGCCGACCTGCAGGCTTTTGCGCACCACCAAAATACTTCCCAGCCAGAACAATGTAAGGCTGGAGGCAATGGCAATGCCCCGAAAAATAGGCACAAAGTTGCTGTACATGCCCACATTCTGCATAACATGACCGTAAAATACGTCCGCGGTCTGATTGTATTTTTTTACTTCGGTTGTTTCAGTGGCGAATGCCTTAACCACATGCACGCCGGCGACATTTTCGCTTAGCACCGTTACGAGTTCATCGCCGGACGCCATCAACCGCTTTTGAATGGGTTGCACCCGCCGACTGAAATGCCGCAGGTACATAAACCAAAAAGGCGTGGGCAAGAGCGCCACAAGGCCAATCCACGGGTTGATGCTCCATAGGAGAATATCATAACCGATAACATACAGAACAATTTCAGTAATTTGCACCAGCGATAGGTTTACAAAAAAGCGGATATTGTGCAGATCAGATAAAGCGCGGTTGATCAATTGCCCGCTCGGGTGCACGTCATGAAAGCCAAAGCCCACCCGTTGAAGCTGGTCGTACACGGCGGCCCGCATGTGATACACCATATCCATACTCAGACGCGTGTTGACAATATTTCGCAGAAGCCCGTTAAAGCTCGAACCCACTACCAGTGCCGTCAGTACCGCTATCAGCAGCACCACGTGCCGCAGCGGCCCGGCAAACAATTGCCCCGCAGACCGGCCGACGGCGTCGGCGACATTAGCTGTGTGTAGATGATCTTTTACCTGATCAATAATAATGCGCGTTAAATTGGCCGCCGAGGTATCCAGCAGTACCGCCACGGCTACCAGCGCGCAGGCCACAATGGCCGTCGCTTTTACGGGGCGCACAAATTGAAACATGCGTTTGAGGAGTTCGGCATTTGTCAGGCCGCCACCCTCCGGCAAGCTGTCTTGGCTCTGAGAGTTCATGCCAGGCTGTCTGGCCCCGCGCGGCGGCGCCACCTCTGACGATTGACCCGCAGGCACCTCGCCCTTTGCCCGCCTGCCACGGCCAAATAAACGAAACATTAAACCCATGATGGCGAAAAACCCAAATCCATCAACCCACCTCAACCACTGCCCAAACTAATGCAGCGGCCAACTGTTGGCAAATGCTGATCCAAACAGCCGCAGCGGCTCATTATAGCCATCATCAAATTATTTGAACGTTCAGAACGGCGGCAGTCTCAGTGAACGGGCCAAGGCATATCTGGCCTAAGTTGATTTAATCAGCTTGACGAGTGCTAAGTTTAGCTAAAAAGGGCACCACTTAACTGTCGCCGGGTTTTGTTGCCACGCGCCGGCTTGACTATCGGATTTATCCCTACAAAAGGTAGGGTATGACCTTATCCATTAAACCGCTCCCATCCCATGGATTTTACCGTCATTTCCCGATTTTTTTCCATTCGGTATCTGCCATGATGAATACCTGTACGGAGGCGAGTTGCCTGTGGCGTGGATAATGGTGTTATGTATGGATTGGGTCTGGCGATGAATAAACAACCTTATGTCAAAATAATTGCAGAGATAGCCACGCGCAAGCAGGCTCGCAGGCAGCGTATCCTTGAACATGCCACAACAAGTCTAAGCCCTGCCGCCCTCCCTGCGGTTGTCAAAGTCGCTACAAAGGCTCGCAATCATCGCAAAATGGTAGATCCCGTGTGCGGAACGACGCTCACCCCCACTACAGCAATGGCCCAAGCCATCGAGCGTGACTTGGTACTGTATTTCTGCTCAGCAGAGTGCCTCGCTGATTATGCCCGCGATCCTCAACGCTTTTGCCACCATTGAAAATGGACTATCCCCCTACGACTATACTTCGCCGCAACGAGGCAACCTCGCCAAACCAATTACCTGTTTGCCAAGCACCACGCGGCCTTTGGGCGCAGCTCATCCGCCAGCAACGCTGGCACAAGAACATCCAAGTTTTACGACCCGTTCTTGGCACACCCGTGCAATGAACTTTCGCAATATCCCTTCACCAACTCGTACCAAATTCTGACTTCTTCACCAAACAACTCCCTTGCGCTTTGTGGCCACAATAGAACAGCCAAAGTCCAAAACATCTGATGGCTATATAGGTGTATTTCTTATGCTGTATTGCGGAAATAATTGGAGCCAAAAAGTATACAACCCCGTATTTAAATTTGTTATCCAATGCGTCAAACTATTCTTATCGTTTCGTGAAGATATCTGCTTCGCGAGTAAGAATTGTCATGGATGGCTATTGACGTACTGCTGGTTGCACATGAGTCGTAAATCACGACGTTCATGCCCACTAAACACCTGTAAAAAGGTCGCCTGTAAGTAAATATCAAGGAGTTTTACCTATGAGATCATGTATTTTAAACATAGCTTTCTCCGAGGTTATCGTTAAATATCGGCAACTATTTCAACCCAGCGGGCCGTAGCCGCACTGTCGTCCTGCAGGGCACCAACGCGGTTGAACATGGACGTTCCTCGATGCACCGTCTTGCGGCCAGGAAAGCAGCTCTATCATCGAGCGGCAAGCGCAACACTATTTTTATAAGTGAGGAATGTCATGCAGGCTTATGTAACATTTAACGGTTCGTCACCTACGACGCCAATGGCCATTAAGATTATTATTGAAGATGAATCTGCATTTATACGAAAGGAGACGACCGACCGACAAGTCGGCACTGCGAGCCAATCCAGCGCAAATGCCACGTTGCTGGTGCATCCCAAGGTGGTAAATATAGCACCGGGGAAGCCCGGCAGCAGCCACCGCCGCAAACGCCCGCTCAACAGATAAGCCGCGCCGCAATGGCTGTCATGGGGCGAGAACGCCGATGCCAAATGGGACGCCTTGCGCTCACTTTGCCATCGTCTTGCCCACCTGCCAACCTCCGCCGATCGCTTTGTAAAGCGCCACAAGGTCGGTGGATAACGCGAGGTTGCTCTGCACCAAAGAGTTTTGAGTCGCGTACAGTGCGCCCTGAGCCTGCAGCACGTTCAAAAAGCTGGTAAGGCCGTTACGATACAATTTGGTGGATAGCGCGACAGCACGTTCGTTGTCGGCTACGGCGGCCATGAGTGCCCGGCGATGAGCATGTTCCTGGTTGTAAGCCGCAAGGGCCGAGTCCACATCGTCAAGTGCCTGAAGCACCGTTTCCTTATAGGTATAAAAATCCTGATCGCGCACGGCTTTTTGCGCATTGATGTTTGATTGCACCTGCCCGGAACTCAAAATATTCCAACTTACGCTCGGGCCGATGCCCCATGTGAGACTATTGGCATCAAACCACTTGGCGGCATCCACTGCAGAAAACCCAATGTTGCCGTTAATCACAAACTTCGGGTACAAGTCGGCTTCGGCAACGCCAATGCCGGCCGTGGCGGCAGCCAGTTGCCGCTCGGCAGCACGCACATCAGGCCGGTTCAGCAGCAAATCGCCCGGCAGACCAATCGGTACGCTAGGCGGTGTAGGTGGAATGGGATGCGGCACGATGAGTTCCGACGCCACCGAGTCCGGCGCCTGGCCCAAAAGAATGCCCAGCGCATAAATAAGCTGTTGCTCCTGCGTTTTAAGCGGCGGCAACTGGCTTTCGGTCGTGGCGAGCTGCGCCTGGGCGTTGGCCAAATCCAGGCCGGTGTTAAAACCCGCCTGCATCTGCTGCTGTGTCAGCTTTACGGTTTGGCGCTGCAGA
The DNA here is from genome assembly GCA_021780285.1 of Planctomycetota bacterium. Taxonomy (GTDB): domain Bacteria; phylum Planctomycetota; class Phycisphaerae; order WQYP01; family WQYP01; genus JABEVB01. Next base: position 11,704 of record JAJXZA010000134.1, on the reverse strand, counting down.
ACAATATTTCTGTCGGCAACGGCAATTTGCGACTGTACACCGCGCAGCGTGATGTAATCGCTCGCCACCTCCGATACCAGCGTTACCATCACCGCCCGGCGATTATCTTCCGCGGCCTGCAACAGGGCCTTGTACTGCTCAACGCTCCGCCGAATGCCGCCGAAAATATCGAGCTGCCAGGTGGCGTCGAAACCGCTTTGAAATAAATCGCCTTCCGACTTGGTGCCGCCTTCTTTACTCAGGTTGTTGCTGCTGCGGCTGTGGTTGTAAGACGCATTGCCCGTTACAAACGGCCCCAGGTTGGCCGCGGTGCTGTTAAGCTGATAGCGCGCCTGCCGCACGGCCGCCAAAGCCGACTGCAGGCTCAGATTCTGCTTCAGCGAACGCACAATAAGCGAATCTAAAATAGGATCGTGAAAGCTGCTCCACCAGCCGGCAAGATGAGCTGCACCGCTCGTGACATAGGTTGCGGCCAGGGTCTTTGCACCAACTTGCGTAGCAGGCGCGGGGCCCTCGGCGGCCGGCGCCGTGGCAGGCCATGACGCAGGCATGGTCGTATCAGGCGCTTTATAGTTCGGCCCCACCGCGCAGCCCGCTGCGCCCAGCACCCCGACAACCGCAAGCGCCAACAGGGCACGCCCCGCCCCGCGACCGCCTCGCTTCGCGCCTCCAACCCCTTGGCCCTCTGTCAATCCTAATTTTGGGGTGCGACCCAGCACTAGTTCAAGCTTATTCATAACGCAACGCCTCAATAGGATCCAGACGCGAAGCCTTCCACGCCGGATAATACCCAAAAATCAACCCCACCGCCGCCGACACCGCAACCGATGCCACGACCGCCGGAATAGAGACCGCAATCGGCCAATGAAAAATGGCCTGTACGAGTTTGGAAAGACCCTGGCCTATTACGATGCCCATCGCCCCGCCAAAAAGGCATAGCACGATGGCCTCCAAAATAAACTGCCCGAGAATATCGCGCGGCTTGGCGCCCACCGCCATACGCAAACCGATTTCGCGGGTCCGCTCGGTTACCGAAACAAGCATAATGTTCATGATGCCCACGCCACCCACCATCAGCGAAATGAGCGCTACCCCCGTTAGCAAATTAGTCATCAGGCTGGAGGTGGAGCTTAACGCCTGCGAAATTTCCGCAAGGTTGCGTATGTTAAAATCACTCGGCTGGCCGGGTTGCAGATGGTGCCGCTGCCGCAGCAGCGCCGTGATTTCCTCAATAGCCTGCGGAATCTGCTGGGTGCTGGGCACCGCCACCAAAATGGAGTTCACATTAGGAAAGCTCACCGGCTGCGGGGTGTCGGTCTGTTCGGATGTTGACGGCGTTGGATACAGGCTCTGCGACGTTTCAGGAAATAGCTGATCGGTTGAAACCGCCGCCGTGCTGGACGACGTCTGACTCTGATTTTGATTCTGCAGCGCAGTGCCCGAAATGCGGAACTTCAGCGTTGTCCATGGCAGCACCAAAATGTCATCCTGATCCATGCCCATCATATTGGCGCCTTTGGGCACCAGCGTGCCCACCACGCGCAGCGGCACATTCTGTACAAGAATGGTTTTCCCCACCGCCTGGCCGCTGGGGAACAGTTCCTTCACCACGGTTTGGCCCAGCACACACACCTGGTTGGCGCCCAAAATATCGCCATTCGTAAGCGCCCTGCCCTCGGCGATAGTCCAGTCCCGTATGGTGAAATACGCGGGCGAGGTGCCGGCAATAAACTGCGGCACCCAGTTGTGGCCGCCGCGCACAAGCTGCATGCGCCCATTCACCTGCGGAGCCGCCGCTAAAACCGATGGGCAATCGCGGGCCACAGCCGCGGCGTCCTGCGAGGTAAGCGTAACAGCGCTGCCGCCGCCGAAACTAACCCCCGCGCTCACCGCCTGACCCGGAAATACAATAAGCGTGTTGGCGCCCATGCTTTCAAAGGTGGCCTTAATGGCCGCCGACGATCCTTCGCCGATTTGCACCATCGCAATAACGGCCGCAATACCGATGACGATGCCCAAAGTGGTCAGCGCCGAGCGCATCAAATTGCGCTGCAGCGCCCTTAAGGCCGTAATGCTGGTAGACGCTAACTTATGCATAGATCAACGGCCTTCCTTTCGGCTGGCGGCATCTGCAGGCGCAGAGGCTGCCGGCGATGCCGATTCAAATGCGCCCGCCGCGATCATGCCATCATGTATGTGAATGACGCGCTGCGCATGCGAAGCAACATTGGCGTCATGCGTTACCAGCAGAATGGCAAGCCCCTCCTGCTGATTCAGATTCTGAAACATGGCCAGAACATCTTCACTGGTGCGGGAGTCGAGGTTGCCCGTCGGCTCGTCAGCCAGCAGAAGCCGCGGGCTGTTGACCAGCGCCCGCGCAATGGCCACCCGCTGCTGCTGCCCGCCTGAAAGCTGCGAAGGCTCGTGATCGGCCCGATCCGCAAGGCCGACGCGTTCGAGCAGTTGCCGCCCGTGCCGGCGCAACTTCGCCGATGGAATCGAGCCATCCGCATAGGTGCTAGGCAGCAATACATTTTCGATCGCCGAAGTCCGCGGCAGGAGATTAAAGTTTTGAAACACAAACCCGATTTTGGCGTTGCGCACCTCCGCCCGCTGATTCGGATTCATGCGCGACACTTCCTGACCATCAAGCATGTAGCGACCGGAGGTCGGCCTGTCGAGGCAACCGAGAATATTCATCAGCGTGGTTTTGCCCGAACCGCTTGCGCCCATCAGCGCAACCATCTCTCCCTGTTGTACCGCCATGCTCACCCCCTTGAGCACCGGCACGTCGCTGCCGCCGAGGTGGTAGGTCTTCACGACATTCTCAATTTCTATCAGGTTCATCACCGTCAAGCTCCAAGGCCGCCGTGTGCTTAGCTCTTTTTCTTAAATGGCTGCGGAATAAATGGGTTAACCGCACCCTGGGCGCTGCCGCTGCCGGCCTGGCGCTCACCCACAACCACTTTCATACCGGGCTTAATTTCAGTGGAGATGATCTGGGTATTAAAGTCGTTGGCCAGGCCGGTGCCGACGTTAATGGCGCGAACCTGGTTGTTACCGGCTTCAATCCATACAACACCCTGCCCCAGCACGCCTTTACCCGAAACAGCCTGGTGCGCAGGAGCCGCTCCCGCTATCTGCGTTTGCCGCGGTACCCATCGCAGCGCCGCGTTGGGCACGTACATCACATTCTTTCGATTGGCAACCAGAAAATCCATTTGCGCCGTTAAATAAGGCAGCAATTTACCCTTGGGATTGTCGGTGTCCACCACCACGGTGTAGGTGACCACATTCTGCACCATGGTGGCATTGAGGCGAATTTGCGATACAACACCCTTAAATGTTTCGTGCGGGAATGCGTCTACCGTAAATGTCACTGAATCGCCCTTTTTTATCCGGCCGATGTCCGCCTCGTTTACCGAGGCCCACACCTGAATACGATTAAGATTTTCAGCAATCAAAAACAGACTCGGCGTGCTGAAGCTCGACGCAACAGTTTGGCCGATATTCACCCGGCGGTCTATAACAACACCTTTGACCGGCGAAGTTATGGTGCAGTAGCCAAGGTTTATTTTGGCGGTATCAAGCGTGGCCGTGGCAGCCTCCACAGCGGTTTTAGCCGCCGTCAGTGAAGCATCCCCCACGCCCACATTGGCCTGAGCCTGATCGAAGGTGGATTTGTACGCATCGTACTGCGTCGCCGAGAGCGCACCGCTGCCAATGCCCAGCTTTTGGGCTCGCTGCCAGTCGGCGGCGGCATCCACAAGCGCGGCTTGATACTGCTGGAGCCGCGCCTGGGCCACCAACACGTTGGATTTTGCCTGCGCGAGGTTTGCCGTTGCCTGCTCTACGCTTGCCTGAAACAATGCCGGATCAATGCGTGCCAGCACAGTACCCTGGTTTACAGGCGAATCGTAATCTACCTCTTTGGCTCCGGCATCTTTGCCGAACGCAATGATAGTGCCGCTGACTTGCGAGCCGACATCCACAACTTCCCGCGGCTCGAGCGTACCGGTGGCACTGACCGTCGCCGCCAAGTCCCCCTGCTGAACCGGAGCGGTCATAAAGGTAGACGTTACAGCCGCCTTGCCGCCCCAGGTGCGCCAGGCCCAGTAGCCGCCGCCGGCAAGCACGCACAACACCACCAACCATGTAATCACACTTTTCATACAGTCACCTTTTGATAATTCTGCAACCTTTTGCGAACCGGCTTTTTCGTCACGGCCTGCGCACCAGATGCCGCACCGACCGCCAGGCCGGGCTTGGCGGCAAACAGTGGCCGCATAACGCTCACCGCGCATGCCAGAAATTTACGCTCTGCCGCAGTCAGCGGCTCAAACAGTTCGGCGAGTTGGCGCTGCGCCTCGCGCTGCACCGCATCCAGCGCAGAGCCACCGCTGGGCGTCAGCGAAAGCACAATGCGTCGGCGGTCGGCCAGATCGGTCCGACGTGCGATAAAACCGATTTTGCCCAGTTCTTCAGCCAGTTTGGAAGCCGAGGGCAGGGTCAGCCCAAGCCGATCGGCAACATCTGAAAGCGACGCGGGGCCGAACATCTGCAGCAGCAGCAGCATCCGGAATTGCCCCGGCCGCAACTCCAGTTGCGGGCCGGCCCGCAGATGCCTTCGCAACACCCCCATCATTTGCGGAATAAGCGTTACAAACCCAAGAGCCAGCGATTCGGCGCTGGCTTCGGCCCGGTTGAGCGAGCCGGCGGCGGGTTGTAAAACTACTTGCTTCATTGAACTATTCTTTCACATGGTGTACGGCAAAGCGCGTCGTTCCTGGAAGATAGCGTTTGCGCATCTGTCGCATCTACATGTACCACGCCCTTACAAACAGCTAAAATGTTAGCGTTTAGCGACTCATACGGCAATAGCTGCGGTGCCAGGTTCCGCTGGGCCGGTGTTGGCCTTCAATAGCATTACACGCAGCATCACATAAAAGGTTGCAATTTCTAACCAATTCACACGCCGGCGGCAGGACATTCAGGCTGGGTTTTGTTAGAATCCGGTTATGACTACGCCGGTAATACCCGCACCAGAGGCTCATCACTCACCAACACCCGCTGACGCCGGCACAGCGGCCGCGCCCGCCCCAAGCTGGCCGCCGGCCACGCCGCACAAGTTCAGCCTGGCCATGCTGATCTTATTCAGGCTGGCTCGCGGCATCGCAGGCGCCATGATCGCCGTAGACCTGCCCTATCTGGTGCTTAAAAAGCTGCACTTTGGAAGCCTCACCCTTGGAGCCATTTACATGGTGGGGGTAGCTTCCACCGCGGTTCTGGGGCTTATAATCGGGCAGCTCGCCGATCGCTGGAGCCGCAAGGGAACGCTTCTGCTCAGCGCCGCCATGCTGCCAATGAGCGCATTTATGCTCTATTTGTTCACCAGCCTGCCCATGATCTTTGCCGCAGCGATCATCGGCGGGTTTGCTGCGACCGGCTCGCTCATTGGCGGCGGCGTTGGCGGAGCCGCCCAGCCGGTGCAAAGCGCGGTCATTGCTGATTTAGCCGCGCCCCATCGGCGGACGCTTTACTTTTCGCTCTTGGCGTTTCTAGGCGGCGTTGCCGGATCGCTCGGTTCCATGCTCGTTGGCTTTGCCTCTATTCATCGGGTATTCCTCTTCGCAGGAGCCATCAGCCTCGCAGGGTCCCTGCCTCTGCTGTGGCTGCAAATACCGCGCCACCCATCGCCGCCACGGCCTCCTCATGGCTCACGCAAAGTGATGAAGCAATTCACCATCACCGGGGCCCTCAATGGCTTTTCGCAGGGCTTGATCACGCCGTTTTTGATACCGTTTTTTATGATCGTCTTTGACATGGGCAAAAGGCAGATGGCCTGGTACACCGCCGCCGCCAATATTTTGGGGGCTGTCGCTCTGCTTACCGCACCTCTGCTTGAGCGACGCTTTGGCTTTGCCCGCAGCATTGTGCTTACACGCACACTTGGAACAGTACTGCTCCTGCTGATGGCGGTTTGGCATTTTCTGCCCGTCGCTTTATTTATCTACATCATTACCCCGGCTTTGCGAATTGCGGCCCTCCCCGCTCAGCAGACGGCCATTACCAGCCGCGTACATATAGATGATATTGGCCGAGCCTTGGCGGCCAATCAAGTTGCGCGGCTCTCGGCCGCGTCGCTGGCGATTATCTGCACCGGATGGCTCTTTGACATAGCGGCCGTCGAGACCCCCTTTTTCATATACACCGCCGTCATGGGTGCCAATATATACCTGTACATGCGTTTCTTCGGCCAGCACGAGCCACACGGGGCCCTGCCGGCCGCCAGCGGGCCAGACACAGCTCATGCAGCGCAGCACAGTGATCGTGCAATTGAACCCAAATAGTCGCCGAAAACGCCGCCGCCTTCACGCGAACCAGCGGATGTCCATACACCGCCCTTGATCGCCGGCTGATCCGCATTACCTGCCAGGAGCCTGTCCAAGTAATCGCCGCGTTGCGATCCCGGCGTGCGCCGGGAATTTTTGGCACTCCACAAGAGGCGTTGGCGCCAGCGTACCTGACGCAGATGGTACTCCGAGCAGCCGCGCCGCAGAGGAGGGCCAAAACTCCGGAAGGCGTGTGTATAACGCGAAAGCCGGGCTAAAACTCACGTCGCCGGCGAGCGGGCGGGATTTCGCCGATTTTGCGATATTTAGCCACGGTACGCCGCGCGAGTTTAATGCCGCGTTTTCGAAGTTCTTCCACAATTTGATCGTCGTTGAGCGGGTTTTTTTTATCCTCTTTTTCTATAACATCCAGCAGTACGGCCTTGATGGCATCCCAACTCATTTCTTCACCGGCGGCGTTGGCCATGCCGCCGGTAAAAAATTGCCGCAACGCAAAAATGCCTCTCGGCGTTTGCACATATTTGTCCGCCACGGCCCGGCTCACCGTGCCCACATGTATGCCCAATTGCTCCGCAACGCCGGTCATGGGCAGCGGCTTTAGCTGTTCAGGGCCATGTTCAATAAAGTCTTTTTGCGCTTCCACCACCACCTTCAGCACCCTTAGCAGCGTGGAGCGGCGCTGTTCAATAGCTTCTATAAGCCAGCGGGCATTGCGCAAATTGTTGGATAGAAACAGGCGGGTTTTCTCGTCTACGCCGCGGTTGCGGGCCATGCGGGCGTACGCTTCATTGATGTACAGGCGTGGAAGCCGGTCATCGGTGAGGCGAATGACATAGTTGCCGGTTTCTTCATCGGGTTGAATGATGGCGTCAGGCATGATCACAGGCACCTGCGACTCGGTAAGCATTCGGCCGGGCCGCGGCGAAAGATGCCGCGCCATGAACTGCCGCGCCTGATTTATTTGCTCAAGCGTAAGCTCGCCGCGTCGGGCAATCTGCGGCAGACGATTCATCTCCAGGTCTTCAAGATAGCGGCTTACCAGCAGTCGCGGCACGGCCACATCCATCCCCTGCTCGCGGTTAAGGCGATCTATCTGCAGGATCAGGCACTCTCGAAGGTCGCGGGCGGCAATGCCCGCAGGCTCTAGGCGCTGCTGCAAAATGGGCCACGCCTCGGCAATGTCCTGCCGGCGAACGCCGGCGGGCAGGGTGCGGCAAATGGTATCGAGCGAATCGCGGATGTACCCGTCCTGATCCACCCAATCTATGAGAATATCGCCCGCGCGGCGAATGCGATCGTCAACATCCACAAGGCTCCATTGCTGGAGCAGTTCTTCCTGCAGAGAAATGCCACGGGCGGCGGCGTTTGCCATGGCTTCCATTTTGGGGTCATGATCGCCCGATGCGATGCGGCGAGAGCTGCCCTGCGAAAGATAGCGCTGGTCTTCCAAAAATCGCGTAAGTGCCGCGTCGGCGGCCACAGCCGGGTCCACCGCGTCCGCAGCAGCCGTACCGCCGGCATCGTTCGCGGCCGGCGTCGCGGGCGCGGCCGCCTCGGCTGCGGTGCCGCCAATCGGGTCGAGGTCGGGCCCGCGGTCAAATGGCGATTCCTGCTTTTCAAGCATGGGGTTGGCGGAGAGCTCCTGGTCTATGCGTTCTTCGAGCGCCATGGTGGGCAACTGCAGAATTTCCATAGACTGAATCATGCGTGGGGCCAGCTTCATTCGCTGTTCCAGTCGCATGTGATGGGAAGTATCCAGTCTCATGGCCACTCTATGTACAAAAGGCGAGCCGCCGCCCGCACGCAATTCGCGTACCAGTTAGCACCAGTATAGCTTGTAGCGCGAAAGTTTTGCAGTTTGTGCAGCTCGGTCCGCAAACCGGTGGCCTGGCAATTTTTCCGGGCGGCCAGCCGGCTGCGCCGGTAACGCAGACATCTTGTCTGCATCGCCCCGAGTGTGGGATTCTGCGTTCCGATTCAGAGAAAGGCAGGCAGCCAGCGCCTTGTACCCGGCAAAAACGCCTAGGGATGCCAATAAAATAGGCATGATCTCGGGGCCGCCCGGAAAAATTGCCACGCCCGCAAACCGGTGGTAATGACCTCAACGCAGAAAATAGGCCCAACCGTTTGTATAAGTTCAAAAGGCCTGGAGTGTTAAAAGCTCCAGCAACTCACATAAAAGGATGAGCCGCGTCGCACAGGGCATGGGTGTTCAGCGGGGCAAGAGCAGTTCGACATGGCGCCCGCGAGTCGGTTAAATGTGATGAAATGGCGGGGCTGCGGCCATTCTTAAAGCTGGGTTATGCGAATGGTTGCGTTTTGGGACGCACACGCAATATGCTCTCACTTCACGCCAGCGGTTGCGGGCCGTAAGACCAAAACCCGCGCCGAAATATCAGCCGATCCACCGATACCAACCCGCCTCCCGCCAATAAAAGCATCGTCATGATCGCCATCAGCGGCAAATGCCATTGGTATCCCGCATGGCCCGCCGCACCCGCAAACCCGTTGGCTCGCACAACCCATGTGGCGACAAACATATCTACGAGCAGTGGAATTTGCGCCAGCCGCGTCAACAGCCCAAGTGCCGTCAGACAACCGCCGCCAAACTCCGCCAAAGCCGCCATCCAGGCCCAAACCGATGCCGGCAGCAACGGCAAATGCTGCATGGCGATAAACCCGGTAAAGCCGTGCATCCCCGGCCCATGCGCCCAACCAAATATCTTCTGCCCGCCATGATAAATAAATATCGTCGCCAGCGCCAGCCGCAGCACCAGCAGCCCAAGGCTTATCGCCAGACCATTGTTGCCATCGCGGCCGGCGCCGCTCGGCATAGTCGCGCCTGCTTGTTGCGTCATACATGTTTCTCCTGATGTTGATGAGGCCGCCTCGAGATTACCCGCCAAGTTCCGCCGCTCCGCCACAGAGCGCTTGGACATTTTAACGCGGCATGATACAAGATGCGCCATGTCACAAGCTGCGGAAAAACTCTGGACCATCGGCGATCTCCTCCAATGGACGAGCAATTTTTTTACGCGCAACAACATTGACGAGCCTCGCCTCTCAGCTGAACTCCTGCTCGCCCATGCACTTGGCTGCAACCGCATGGCCCTTTACACGCGTTATGAGCATGTGCCCACCACCGAACAAACCGCAGCATTCCGCGAGCTTGTCAAACGCCGCCGCGAAAACACACCCGTGGCATACCTCATAGGTCGAACCTCTTTTTTTTCGTTCGACCTTGCCGTTTCGCCCGCGGTGCTTATTCCCCGGCCTGATACCGAAACGCTCGTCGAGCAGGTCATTCGCATTGTTCGGCAAATTCCGGGGTGGGAAACACCCAATATTCTCGATCTTGGCACCGGCAGCGGATGCATCGCAATTGCCCTGGCCAAAAGCCTGCCGGGGGCACAACTCGTCGCCAGCGACGTCAGCCCGGAGGCCTTAACCATGGCCCGCGCCAATGCCGACTCCTTGGCCGTCGCTGATCGCATCCGATTTATCCAGGGCGATCTGTTTGCGCCCCTCGTCCAGCCGCCAACGCCCGGCGCTTTTCATGTTATTGCCGCCAATCCGCCCTACATTGCCACCGGCCAACTGCGCGAGCTTATGCCGCAGGTGCGCGATCATGAGCCAACGTTGGCATTGGATGGCGGCCCCGACGGCCTGGACTTCTATCGCCGCATCGGCGATGAGGCCGCCGGGTTTTTAATTCCTGGTGGCCTTCTTATAGTCGAAACGGCCTTTAACCAGACCGAACAGGTACGGCAGCTTTTTCAGACCAACACCCAACTCGGCGATATGCGCATTGTCACCGATGCGGCCGGCCACCCGCGCTGCGTCCTGGCCCGCAAGGCCGGCGGCTGATAATCCTCTGTTTCACCTCCCTTGGGCGCCGCCTAAAGCGCCACCAACCCTCAAAATCAAAAAAGGGCTTCATGCAGCCGCGCCATTCTTTTTCAAATGCGGCCCTAACTGGTATAATTTTTAGTTCGCCGGCGTTGAGACCGGCTCTGGCTTGAGCGTGGAAGTTACAGCATGAATCCTATCCAAAAAAATGACCCTGAACTCTGGCAGGCGATTTGTCAGGAACAGCACCGGCAGGAAAACACGCTGGAGCTTATCGCCAGCGAAAACCATGTCTCCCCCGCTGTACTCGCCGCCGCCGCCACCCCGCTCACCAACAAATATGCCGAAGGCTACCCCGGCAAACGCTACTACGGCGGCTGCCAATATGTGGATATTGTCGAAAACCTCGCCCGCGACCGCGCCAGGCAACTCTTTGGCTGCGACCATGTCAACGTCCAGCCGCACTCAGGTTCGCAGGCCAACCAAGCGGTATTTTTGGCCGCACTTACACCCGGTGACAGCATCCTCGGACTGCACCTCGATCATGGCGGGCACCTTACACACGGCAAATCGGTCAATATGTCGGGCAAGTGGTTTAAGCCATTCCATTACACGCTTGACCCCAAAACCGAACGCATAAATCTTGCCGAGGTTCGTCGCATCGCCCGCGAATGCAAGCCCAAGCTCATCATCACCGGCGCCAGCGCCTATGCGCGCCAGTGGGATTTCGCCGCCTTCGCTGAAATCGCCCATGAAGTCGGCGCGGTGCAGATGGCTGATATCGCCCATATCGCCGGCCTCGTTGCCACCGGCTTACATCCTTCGCCGGTGCCCCATGCCGAATTCGTCACCACCACCACACACAAAACGCTCCGCGGCCCGCGCTCCGGCATGACCATGTGCAAGGCCGACTGGGCCAAAAAGATTGACTCCGCCGTATTCCCCGGCCTGCAGGGCGGCCCGCTCATGCACATTATCGCCGCCAAGGCCGCGGCATTTGGTGAGGCGCTCAAGCCCGAATTCAAAACCTATTGCCGCCAGATTATCGCCAACGCCCAGGCTCTTGCCGGCGAGCTTACCCGACGTGGCTATCGCCTGGTTTCCGGCGGAACCGACAACCATCTCATGCTTATTGACCTGCGAGCCAAAAGCCCCGACCTCACCGGCGCGGCCGTCGAAGGCTGGCTGCAAACCGCGGGCATTATTGTCAACAAAAATATGGTCCCATTCGATACCCGCAAAGCCATGGAAACCTCCGGCATTCGCGTCGGCACCCCCGCGCTTACCACACGCGGCCTTAAAGAAGCCGAAATGCAGCGCGTCGCCGAATGGTTTGACCGCGCCGCCTCCAGCGCCGGCGATGCCGGCACACTCGCCCGCATAAACGCCGAAGTCACCGAGTTTACGCGCAGCTTTCCTCTGCCGCACATTGAGGTGCATGCCACCGGCGAAAACCGCCCAACGCCGCTAAGCGCCGCTGCCGTCGCCGTCTGACAACCAGC
>JAJXZA010000362.1 GCA_021780285.1 Planctomycetota bacterium | reverse complement strand
CACATGCCACTCATACCTCTTGATGAAATGCGACCACACCGGCCGCAAACGGGGAGTCCGCGCGCCAGGGATAAAATTACCGAAACTCCAATAACAAGCAATTGACATGATGAGGGCCTGCGCGTATTATCTTGACTCTATGGCCGGACCACGGGCCGCGACAGTGGTAGCTTTTGACGGATACGTCGAGCGAAACACAAAGCTATGAGGGCTAATCCCCTGGCGGTTGCGTAAGAGTGCAACGGGCTTAGGTTTGTGTTCCCGCCTTTTGACGTTTTTTGATCAACAAGCTGATGAACAACCAAGCTGGCCGGGCGGTTCGTTATTGTGCCAACGGCGGGCGACATGATGGAGTATGGTTCATGGCGGTAAAGTTTCGTGGCAAGCGCTATAAGGAAAACGCCAAGCTGGTTCCAACCGGCGCGTTAACCGTTGAAAAGGCGATTCCGGTTCTGAAGGGGTTTAAAAAAACCAAGTTCGATGAAAGCGTGAACTTGGTGGTGCATCTCGGCATTGACCCCAAACAGGCGGATCAGATGGTGCGTGGCTCTGTGAGCCTGCCCAAAGGCATTGGCAAGACGCGCAAGGTGATCGCGTTCGTGCAGGGGGCCAACGTTGAAGTGGCTAAAAATGCCGGTGCGGCTGAAGCCGGTGCTGAAGATTTGATTAAGAAAGTCAGCGATGGCTGGCTTGATTTTGATGTGGCGATCGCAACCCCCGACATGATGACCAAGGTAAGCCGCTTGGGCAAGGTTCTTGGCCCCCAGGGCAAGATGCCCAGCCCTAAGGCGGGCACTGTTACCACCGATGTTGCTACCGCGGTTCGTGAATACATCGCCGGCAAGGTTGAGTTCCGCAATGACGCGGGTGGCAATATTCATGCCGTCGTCGGCAAGGCCAGCTTTGCCGAGAGCGATCTGGCCGCCAATGTGCATGCATTCCTTGAGACAATTCGGAGGCTTAAGCCCCCAACGGCCAAGGGGCAGTACATTAAGAGCGTAACGCTGCACAGCACGATGAGCCCCGGCCTGCAGTTGGATACCGCTCATCTTGACATGGAAACGGTGGAGGCCTGAGCCAGGGCCGCAGCCGATGAAAGTGTTTTGCAGGTAAACATAGAAAAGTCGCACGGTAGTCGCAAAAAGCAAAGGTGACACTATGAGTAAACGAATTAAAAATCTGGTCTCCAGCGAAATTGAAAAGCGTCTCAAGGGCGCTGACAGCGTGGTGGTGGTTGATTACATCGGCATCAGTGCCAACGATACCAATCGGCTGCGTTCAAAACTGCGGGCTAAAAAGGTCCGCATGACGGTTATTCCCAATGCTCAAGGTTCGCGTGCCCTTGACCGCGCAGGCCTTAAGGGTGCGGAAAAGATTCTCTCCGGCACCAATGCACTCGTGTACGGCGGCGAGTCGGTGGTGGACGTCGTGAAGGAACTGGTCGAGCAGGCCAAAGAAATCGCGAAGCTGCGCATTAAAGGCTCCGTCGTAGAGGGGCAATTGCTCGACAAAGGCGCTACCGAAGCGCTCGCCAAAATGCCCAGCAAGAAAGAATTGCAGTCCATGGTTGTCGGACAGATTGCCGGCCTTGGCCGCAAACTTGCCGGTCAGATGGTCGGCCCCGGCCGCACCATTGCCGGCCAGATTAAGGCCCTGATTGAAAAGAAGGAAAAGGAATCGCCGGCGGCGGCTTGAAGCTGCCGGCAATAAAATTGAGTTTCGTTTTCGCGCGTGGTGCAGCCTGCCTTGAGCAGTTAAAACGGGGCACGGTGTCCTGGCTGGCGACGGCGGATTTTTGAAAGGTTGGTTGTACCATGGCAGAATTTGCTGCTGAAATCGTGGAATTGGGTGATAAGATTGTCGCCCTGTCGCTGCTGCAGGCTCGTCAGCTTAGCGATTACCTCAAGGAAAAGCACGGCATTGAAGCCGCCGCCGGCGGCGCGGTGGTGATGGCCGCTGCTGCGGGCGGCGCCGCCGGTGGCGGTGCTGCAGCCGCTCCCGCTGCTGAACAAACCACGTTTGACGTGGTGCTGAAGGCAGCCGGCGAAAAGAAGATTCAGGTCATTAAAGTGGTTCGCACCGCCACCAACCTTGGCCTCAAAGAAGCCAAGGACATGGTTGAAGGCGCACCAAAGGTCGTCAAGGCCGGTGTGGACAAAGCCGAGGCTGAAAAGCTCAAGAAAGAGCTTGAAGCCGAAGGCGCCACTGTGGAACTCAAGTAATACCAACCAATTGGTATTGCCTGGTTTCAGGTGTATTGATCCCTATCGCATCAGCAGGGTGTCGGCGCAAGCCGGCGCCCTGTTTTTTTGCTAATTTCAGACTGCAGCCGACGTTTGCAATGGTAGTACGGGCGTGCGAGCCGTCTGTCGCGATCGCGCTGGTTTGCAAGAATGCCGCGAGCGAGCATTGGAGGACTTGCCCCAGCGATTCAGTTTGCCGTCGCGTTTGTCGTATCACCTGATGAGTTACAAAATTCTATCTGCCGTTAACGCATTGATGAAAGGCATCCATGAGTTGTTTGGTAATTGGCCCGACTCTGCCGGTACCGATGGTGCGTCGGTCTATGGTGTTGACGGGAATAACCTCCGCGCCGGTGCCGGTAAGAAAGCATTCGTCGGCGGTGTACAAGTCGGTGCGCATAAGATTGGTTTGTCGGTTGGGAATTGCGAGTTTGGCGGCCAGTTCCAGCACCACCTGCCGGGTGATGCCCAGCAGCAGACCGCTTTCTTCCGGCGGGGTTAGCAGCTCGCCCCTGCGCACAATAAAGATGTTATCGCCGGTACATTCGCACACATAGCCCAGATGGTTGAGCATGACGGCTTCACCCACACC
>JAJXZA010000074.1 GCA_021780285.1 Planctomycetota bacterium | reverse complement strand
TTTGGGCGATAGAGCCGCCGGGGCGGTGCGCACGACGCTTGCGGTGATAATCGCCATTCCGGTTGAGTACATCTCCGGCGAGTACATTTGAATTTTATCGGTAATGATGAAAACGCCGGCCTTTTTGCATGTTGCCGGCGATACGCCCAAAGCGCCGATGCCTCGTGTGGCTACAAGACGTATATAAGAATTGTGCAGTTTATTGGCGGCCAATGTTTGAGCAATACCTTGGGCCAACTGTTCTTGCGTGTAAGGCATTTGCAAGCGAATGGCTTTGGCAGAATCGAAAAGCCTCTGCAGATGCTCCTCTTGGCGAAACACCTTGCCGCTGTATTGCCGCAGGCCCTCAAAAACGCCATCGCCATAGAGCAGGCCATGGTCAAACACACTTATTTTAGCCTGTTCCTGTGGAACCAGCGTCCCATCCATCCAAACTACATTGCCCATGCCGCAGCCTTAATTCCGGTCCAAATATCAAGATTTATAAGTGTAAACGATAATGAATGGGCTGGCAAAACCCGCAGAATGGATGCTGTAGACTAAACGTAAAAAGGGTCTGCCAATAAATCGGGCGTCGGGCCATGCCGAATCATACCAAACGGCATTTGCACTACAAAAACATGGGTTATGACGATGAAATATCGCGTCACGCCAGAAAAATTGGCAGACCCCGTAAAAAGGGTCTGCCAATAAATCGGGCGTCGGGCCATGCCGAATCATACCAAGCGGCATTTGCGCTGCAAAAACGTGGGTTATGAATATGAAATATCGCGTCACGCCAGAAAAATTGGCAGACCCCGTAAAAATGGCGTGTTTGGTGCATTTGCAAGGCGGGGCGGTGCTGGCGTATACTACATGGCCCGTTTGGCGGCGGCGTAGCTCAGTTGGTAGAGCGCGGGATTCATAAGCCCAAGGTCTCCGGTTCGAGTCCGGACGCCGCTAGTGGTTAAAAAGTACGGCCTGGCAAGGCTGGAGTATACGAGAGCCGCCTGAGGCGGTGCACGAGGCATACAGGGCGCTGCGTTTGGCGCCAAGCAGAAAAGGAATCCGTTATGAAAGAAAAAGTTCATCCTCGGTACAATTTTGTCAAGGCGCACTGCGCCTGCGGCAATACGTTTGAAACCGGGTCTTCGCTTAAGAAGATTGAAGTTGAAATTTGCGGCGTGTGTCATCCGTTCTACACCGGCAAGCAGAAGTTTGTGGATACCGCCGGGCGCGTGGAGCGATTCCAGAAGAAGTACGCCAATTTCAACGTAAAGTCTGCCGCCACCGGCAAGAAGTAGACGCATCGGCACAAACAGTTGTAAGCGCCGCAGGCCCCCCAGGCTTGGCGGCGTTTTGTTTTAGCCACAGGGGCGATAGTTCTTAACGGCCCGCCGCGAGTTTACCATGCAGATCCCCGCCGCCTATCAGCGCATTATTGAAAAGCTTGAAGAACAGTTGCAGGCGCATGCGGCCATTGAAGAACAACTGAACGACCCGGCCACCGCAGGCAATAAAGCGTTAATGTCGGAATTATCGCGTCGCCATGGAAGGCTTACGCGTTCGCTGGTGCTGTACCGGCAATATCGCCAAACGCGCGAAAAGCTCGATGAGGCCGAACTGCTGCTGGGCCAAACCGGCGGCGAGGCGGAGTTTGGTCAGATGGTGCAGGAAGAAATCCGCATTCTCTCTGAAAAGGCTGCGGGCGAGTTGGAAGCCATTGTTGACGATTTTTTGTCGGCTGATGCCATATCGTCCGATTCGGTCATTATGGAAATACGCGCCGGCACCGGCGGCGATGAAGCGTCGCTCTTCGCGCGGGACCTTGCCGAAATGTACCGACGCTATTGCGAGAGCAAGCACTGGAAGTTTGAGGTGCTTGATTTTTCGGCAAGCGATTTGGGGGGCTTCCGCGAAATTGTGATCAACATCAAAGGCACCGGTGTTTATCAGGCTTTGGCCCTGGAAGGAGGAGGGCATCGCGTACAGCGGGTGCCCGCCACCGAAACGCAGGGCCGCATACACACGAGCGCCGCCACCGTGGCGGTGCTGCCCGAGGCGGATCAATCTGATATTGAAATAAACCCGGAGGAAGTTCGCGAGGACGTTTCGCGGGCGGGTGGGCCGGGCGGACAGAACGTGAATAAAGTTGAATCGGCGGTGCAACTTACGCACTTGCCCACGGGCATTACGGTGCGCATGCGCGAAGAACGCAGCCAGCACAAAAATCGCGACAAGGCTTGGAGGCTGCTTCGTACGCGCGTGTTCGAGCATTTTGACTCAAAACGTCGCGCCGAACGCGCCAGTGCCCGCCGACAGATGATAGGCTCGGGCGACCGCAACGAGCGCATTCGCACCTACAGCTTCCCGCAAAATCGCCTGACCGATCATCGCCTGAACCGAAATTTCGCCCTCGAGCCGATTTTGGCCGGCCACATGGATGATTTGACGCAGGCACTGATGCAATACAACCGGCAGCAACGGCTTGAGTCGCTCGACATTGCCGAAAAAATCGGCGAATAGGCCGCAGTGAGTGTTTTCGAATAATTGCCGCGTTGCGACGGAATGATTTTTGGCACTGCTCAAGAAGCGGCAGAGACTTGGATTAATCATCAGATTATCAGCGTTGGTAACAGTGCTTGATCAGGCACAGGCGGCGCCACGCAGAGACGCCGGGGGGCACGAGGCTACCGGCTCCGCTGATTTTGGGGCCACAACGTGTACCTGACGACCGCAGGCTCGTATACAATATTATCCGGCGGATGATGGGGAGGGTGGAGTTTGGCTCTGTGCGTTGGTCAATTGCTGAAGCAGGGGCATGTGAGCATATGGCGAGCATATGGCTTTTGAGGAAACCG
>JAJXZA010000045.1 GCA_021780285.1 Planctomycetota bacterium | reverse complement strand
ACACGTCCTTACATGTCTTCTTCGGCACGCAGATGAAATTTTCTTGAGCTAATATCGCGCTGTAGTGGTAGACCCTGCGATTGTGCCGACGCGGACATGCTGCAGGTCGTTGGCGGTTTTAATCGGGCCCTGTAACTGATTTATGGTAAGCGCCGTCGTGAGTGACGCTGTGAATCCGGAGGTGGTCACCACGCCCAGCAGCATCCATAAAATAGCCAGCATTCGCCCAGCAAATGTCCTTGGGATGACATCTCCGTAGCCAACCGAGGTCATTGTTTGGGCAGACCACCATATTCCCTTGCCAACACCTCCGGCTTTGCCTCCGCCAAACGTGGTGCGATTGTGGTGGCGTTCTATAAGCCACATGAGCGTTCCGACGGCCGTCAGCAATACCAAGGCCCCAAACAGAAGGTCTAATACATGCCACGAGATCGCCGCTTTGAGCACTGCCTTCCAGTCGGCCTCCCGTTTGGCTGGTACTGCAATCGCCAAACCGGTAACGAAAAATGGTTCGCTAAAATCCATTTGGGTAGCCCGGCTGGCCGAGACCGTAATGGAAGAGACGGCGGCATCCACCTGTTTGGCGGAAACAGCCTCCAGCAGCGGTCGAAACGCATAGAGTTTAAGGTGTGTTTGATACCCCAGCTTTTTCGCAATATGCCTCCACAATGCGATGCTCAGGCCCGAAAGGTGGCCATTGCTGGAAGCCATCACAAACGGCGGAGAAATTGTCGTGCCAACGGTAAGGATTTTGGGAGACGTTTTCAGGTGAAGCGGCACGGAGGCTCCCGTGGCCTTCGCGGGCGCAGACCTCGTGAGAGCTGCCCCTTTGGCACGAGCTGTGAATGCGAGACATACCGCAACGACCATCACATATGTGCTGACGCGTAATATCATGATAGTCATCATCGTCAGCGAGAGTGGTGCGTCCGTCAAGGCAGGGTCGCCGGCCAGTTAGCGCTGTGGCGCCAGTCGCGGAGCATCTTGCCAGCACTGCAAACGCCTTGCTTTGGTATTACCGAGCAGGCGGCTTTGTGTCGCTTACTTCGCGCCCGGAAACATTTGCGAGTTAGCCGGTACATTCTGCCCGCCACCAACTGAACCTTGTGAAGCTGATGGGTTCGCGGCCCCTTTGGGTGCGGGTGCTCCCGCATTGCCAAGCGATTCGGTGTACGCGCCTGATTGACCCATGGGAGTCAGGCCTGGTTTGAGGAACAGATAGTACAGTCGCCCCTTGTTAAGCTCATAATCAGCCTGAACCGCGGCCACCGGCCCAATGCCCATATAGATGTCGGCGCGGCCGGCGGCGCGAATAGCCCCGCCGGTGTCTTGATCCAACATAAATTGCTGGAACGGCCCGATGGCGCCGCTGGTATTTGGGGCGATGGTGCTGACAAAGGTGACGGCCGCGCGTGGGAAAATACTTTGATAGGGGGGCGCTGTAATGTGTTTGTCTGTGGCAAGGCTGCGATGTGCTGTGACCTTTACACCCAGTGAACCCAGTGGCCAATGGGCAGGATTGTAAACCTTTAGAAACGCCATGAAATTGTTGTCCAAAATGTACTGATGCACCGTATTGGGGTGCTGCTTGGCGTATGAAATTATCGCTGGCAGAGATAACTGCCTGCGGCGGATCTTTCCGGCGTTCACCAGCGCTTCGCCAAGGCCTGAATAAGTTCTGCCGTTGTCGCCGGCATATCCGATGGTAATTTCCTCGCCGGATGGAAGCTGTACTTTTGCGGAGCCTTGGACCTCGGCAATGTAAGCGTCAAGTTCACTCCTAAACCAGACGAGTTCGTCGCCCTGCAGAAGGTGTCCTTGCATTAACTGCCTTCGCGTTGGGTACTTTTGGAGTTGACCGTTGGGGAGTTTCTGGCCCAGTACGGCGCCGGTGATGGGGTTGCTTACGAGATCGGCGGGGCGTTTGTACACGGGGTAACGAAACTCGGATGTCTCGGTAAGGCTGCCTTTCAGGATTGGCGTGTAATACCCGGTAAACCAGACGCTGCCTTTGTTGTCGTAGCCCTTTGCTGTGTAAACGTCATACCGTTGAACAATCATTTGCTGGAATTGCTGCGATGAACTGACCGTTTGCACCATGTAACGGAAATCAAGCAGAGAATTAAGCATCTGCTGATGGGTAATAGGACCATCTGGGAAAAATTTTTCGCTTGATGGCGATCTGATAAACTTCAAAGACCGATCAATCGCCTTGATCAATCCTTGCTTGTTCATGAAGGCGGCTTCCATGTTTGGGTACTCGCTTGGCGAAAGCTTGCGCAGGCCCCATTCGCCCAAGGGCAGGGCATGATCTACGTTATAGTGCGGCGCACCGATGATGGTATTGTTGTGAGTGCTGCACGCGCCGAGCGTTCCAATTATGCAGGCCGCGAGTAATCCGCCCGCCATACAAACAAATCTGCCGAGGTGGTTGCATTTAGTCATTGTCCATTTCCTTTTTGATCAGACCGGCGGCGTTTGAACCGTGCAATCGCCGCTGGGCGCAAGCGCCGCTTTTCGAGGCGGCTAACCAGTCAAGAGTATAGTGTCCCAGGCTGTTGTAGGCGAGAGCGCGGCGCGGTCTACGGGCTGTAAGAGCAGGAGAGCTTGGGCCGCTGCCGAGACGGTTGGCTCGCAGAGCCGGTAGAGTTGCACACAGATTTGTTTTTTTGGCGCAGCACTTTCGTGTGTGCGACTGCGATGGCCGGCCACCCCGGTGGCCGGCTTAGGTCGGGTGGTTGGCAACGCGAGTGGAGCCGGTTGCGTTGTCTCGTCCTCAAAATTCACAAAATTGTATTGGCGTATGGCGTCGAAGGCTGCAGCGGTGCCAATTTGTTGTAAGTTGGTGTCTT